>JBEANM010000087.1:0-6955 GCA_041165425.1 Verrucomicrobiota bacterium | reverse complement strand
GTCATCAAGGAGCGCAACTTTGCGGATGGAAAACTTCCCGGGGATCTGGCTGACGGTCGGATCGTTTCAGGCCAAAAGGCGCTCGAATTGAAGCTGGTGGACGCCACCGGCTATCTTGACGAAGCCTATGCCGATGCGCGCCAGATCGCCAAACTCCCGGAGGACGCCCCCGTCATCCGCTACGTGGCCCCTTTTCACTGGAGCCGCGTGTTCCGCTTCCTGGGACAACAGTCGGAATCCTCCACCAACCTCCAGATCAGCCTCTTTCCCGAATCCTTCCGTCTCCAGGCCGGCAAGCTCTACTACCTATCCACCCATCTCTTTTCCCGGCGTTGACCCTTGCCCGATCGAATCTCTTGGGAAATAATTCTTATCTCGGACGCTTACCTTAGCGGTAGAGCGCCTGCTTCAGGCTTGCCCTAAATACTTAAGGACTAACGCCTTACTCTGTTGTTTGCGCAACCCAAGTGTTCTGGAGTGATCTGGAATGTACCCAATTTACACCCCACTTTACACAAAAACCTTACACAATTTTTTTTAGGGGGGGGATGTGCCTCACCTTCCAATTAAAATCCTGAAAAAATTCAGCAGAGACGCTTCCCTGGCATTAAAACGAAAAATAAAAGATGGAGTTACTCAATCTCAAAAATACTGATTGTTCCATCGCTACCAAGCTTGCGACCTATGCATTTTTTATTTTCGGCATTTCCATAAAAATACAAATAAAGGTCCTCGGTCTTTTCTGTGTATTTATTTTTTATTCTTAGGTCGTATCTAAACTCTAAGACATCGTAGCTTCCTTTTTTTCCATATATTTTTGTACTCCCAGCAAAATCGGGAGGTCCAAATATTTGTTTAATATAAAATTGATCTTTTTCTGAGACCACTCTCTCAATCTCTTCTGGGGTGCATTCGCCAGCATTAAATCTTTTGCGAAGAGTTTCCCATCGATCCTTATCATGAAGTTGAATGGCCATTTCGATTTGAGCCTTCAACTGAATGAGTTTCTTTGTTTTTTCAATTGCCTCTTGTTCGTAAAGAGGAATTTTTGTTTCAAGATCAGCGATTTGCGGAAACTGCGGAGGAGGATCATCCTTTGCTCGCAATTTCCAGCGCTCCGCACGATCCTGACGCTTGTAATCTTCAAGCTTGGCTTTCAACTGCCCAATTTGGCGGGGAGCCTGATTTTCCCAAAAGTCCAACTCCTGAATAGTCCTATCAAGATCGATAAGCTTATTCTTTAAAAATGGATCATTAGGAGCTTGGGCATCGATTCTAGGAGACGGAGAGTAAGGTGGGGGTTGAAGCTTAAATTCAGCTCTAGGGACATACACGCCACCGCCCCCACCAATTCTCTGCAAACTGCTAGCTTGAGGGAAGGCCGAACTCAAGAGAACGCAGATAAATATAAACAAAAAAATGGGCTTAAAACTAAAAAAGGACCCATTCATCTATTTTTGCTTATTAGTTAAAGAATCCAAAATCACCAACTCTTTTTATTTTCATCTAGGTGGAGTTAGTTATTTAATTGAGACTATTCTTTTTCAAACGCTCTCCACCCACCCTCCGAATGCAGTCCCGCAGCATAAAGCTCCTTGGGCGGAGTCCTTGTCTCCCTCCCCCGCTTCCGCAATACTTTCCCCTGCTCGGACGCTTAGCTTAGCGGTAGAGCGCCTGCTTCACACGCAGGAGGTCACTGGTTCGATCCCAGTAGCGTCCAATCACTTTTTCCGCTCAACCCACCGGTCCGTCACCGCCGCAATGACCAGATCCCCCGTCACGTTCACACTTGTCCGGCACATATCGAGAAACCGGTCCACGCCGAGGATCAGCGCGATGCCCACACCCGTCTTCTCCGGATCCACCCCCAAGGAGGCCAGCACCGCCGCAATCATCGGCAAGGTTCCGCCCGGCACCCCCGCCGTCCCCATGCTCGCAATCAGGGCCCAACCCGCCACCACCAGCTGCTGGGAAAAGCCCAGTTCCACCCCCGCCGCCTGCGCGAGAAAAATCACCGTCACCAGGCCCCTCCGCCGCCCGCAAGGTCACCGGCAGGGTGGCATTGCTCGAGGCCGTGGCAAAGGCGGTGGAAAGAGGCTCTCTCACCCCCCGCCAGAATTTTCCCAAGTCGTATTTCCCGAAAATGCGCAAGATCAGCGGGTACACCCCGAACCCCTGCAGACCCAACGCCAGCAGGACGGTGAAAACAAAGGTTCCCAGGTAGCCGAGCAGTTCCGGGCCTGTTCGAAAAAAAGAAAGACAGGTCAGACAGAAAACCGCTCCCGGCGCCCAGCGGATCAAGCTCCCGACCAGCTGCATACAAACCTCGAAAGCCCGCTCCCAAATCGCCTTGAGGCCGCCCCCTTTTTCCTCCGGCAACAATAACAGAACAAATCCCCAGGCCACCGCCAGCCCAAGGATGGCCAACATCATGGTGGCGGCCGAACTCCAGCCCATCCACCCGGCGAGCAGCCCAAACGGATTCCCGGGAATCAGGTCCACCGCCCGGGCCAGCGGTCCGGCATCCCCCTGCAGGGCCAGCTCCTCCGCCGGCGGAACCTTGGCCGCCATCATCTTCCCGGGATGCGTCACATTCACCAGGACAAGAGCCACCAAGACGCTGGCGGCGCCCAAGCCAAGAGCCAAAACCAGTGCGATCAAGGCGGTCCGACCCAGCTTGAGGAGGCTTCCGGCCGAGGCGATCCCGAGCGGCAACGCCGTAAAGAGAACGGGAATCACCAACAGAAACAGGAGGCGCAGAAATAATTGCCCCCAAGGCTCAATCCAAGCCTGCAGGAACGGTCCGGCCGCCGGGTGCCAAATCCGCAACGCCAATCCGGTCCCTACCCCTGCCCCCAACCCGGCCAACACCCACCAGGGAGAATGGACTCGAGGAGATCCGCGCTCGTCAGAGACGGGCAATCAGCAACTCCCGCTGATAGATCAGCTCCTTGGGCAGCTCGTGGTAAATCTTCAGAAACAGCTCGTTTTGAAAGACCAGCTCCCGCCGCCACTCATCAGGATCAATCTTCATCATCTCGGCAAACCGCTCCCGGCTCATTCCCTCCAGCCCCCCGGTCCGAATATCCTCATAGCGGGGCACCCATCCAATGGAGCCCTCACGCGCATCGCTATGCCCGTGGCAACGACCCACGATCCACTCCAGCACCCGCATATTCTCCCCAAAACCCGGCCAATAAAACTTCCCTTCCGAGTCCTTGCGGAACCAGTTCACGTGAAAGATCCGCGGCAGGATCTTGATGCTCTTCCGCATATCCATCCAGTGGTCGAAGTAGTCACCCATGTTGTAACCGCAGAACGGCAGCATCGCCATGGGATCCCCGCGCACCTGTCCATGGCCCCCGACGGCGGCCGCGGTCATCTCCGATCCCATCGAGGCCCCCACAAACACACCATGGAACCAGCTGAACGCCTGAAAAATGAGCGGAATGGTGGAGGCCCGGCGACCGCCAAAGATGATCGCGTTGATCGGCACGCCCTCCGGGTCGTTCACTTCAGGGGCGAGTGCAGGATTGTTGGCCATCGGGGCGGTGAACCGGCTGTTCGGATGCGCGGCCTTTTCCCCACTGGCCGGGTTCCACGGATTTCCCTTCCAGTCGATCAGGTTGGGGGGCGGCGGGTTGTCCTTCCCCTCCCACCAGAGATCCCCGTCGGGCGTCCGCGCCACGTTGGTGAAAATGGTGTCATGGGCCATGATCTTCATGGCGTTGGGGTTCGACTTTTCGTTCGTGCCGGGCACCACGCCGAAATAGCCGTTCTCCGGATTAATGGCATGCAGGCGTCCGGTCGGCCCAGGCTTCATCCAGGCGATATCGTCCCCGATGGTGGTAATCTTCCACCCCTGATAGGTCTTGGGCGGGATCATCATGGCAAAGTTCGTCTTTCCGCAGGCGGACGGGAACGCGGCGGCCACGTAACTCTTGCGTCCGTTGGGCTCCTCAACACCGAGCACCAGCATATGTTCTGCCAACCATCCCTCGTCCCGACCCAGGAATGAGGCAATCCGCAGGGCCAGGCATTTCTTGCCGAGCAGGGCGTTGCCACCGTAGCCCGAACCCACGGAAATGATCTCGTTGGCCTCGGGGAAATGCGCGATGTAACGCCGATCGGGATTGCAGTCCAAAACCGAGTGGGTGCCGCGGTTAAAGTTGTCCGAGTCTCCCAGATGTTCCCAGGCCACTTTTCCCATCCGGGTCATGATCCGCATACTGAGAACGACATAAATGGAGTCCGTCAGCTCCACCCCCACCTTGGAAAGCGGGGAGCCCGACGGTCCCATCAGATAAGGAATCACAAAGAGCGTGCGACCCTTCATTGCGCCGGCCAGCATCCCGCGCAGCTTTTGCCGCATCAGGCGGGGTTCCATCCAGTTATTGGTCGGCCCCGCCTCCTTCTCCCGCCGGGTGCAGACATAGGTGCAGTGTTCCACCCGGGCGACATCGTTCGGATTCGAGTGATGGTAGTAACAGCGGGGCCACTTCTTCGGATCCAGCGGGATGAGGACCCCCTGCTTCACCGCCTGCTCGGTGAGATACTCTTTTTCCCCCTCCGACCCGTCACACCAGAAAACGTGATCGGGCTGGGTCAGCGAAACCACCTCCTGAACCCAGGCCCGGATGTGCTCGTTGGTAGGATGGTGGCGGCCCCATTGATCTGTCGGCGAGACAGCCGAAATTTTCGTCACAAATTAAATTTAAACCCGCCAGCCCGGCGGAAAAACCTTTTTAAGGACACTTCCCGCAGCCTTTACCGCCGCCCCCTTGGCGGAACATTTTCCAGGCCAGATAACCCGCGGCCGCCAGCACCGCCGCGATCACCGCCCCTGTCTGCCAGCCTCCCTCCATCTCAACCTCCCAGGGCCCGACCCACGGTTTGCACCAGCCAGGCCCCCGCGTAGGCCAAGCCCGCCATATACGCCATCATAAAAGCCGGCCAGGCCCAACTACCCGTCTCCCGTCGCGCCACAGCCACGGTGCTCAGGCACTGCAAGGCGTAGACATAAAACACCAGTAGGGCCAGACAAGTCACCGGCGTGTAGATCAGAGAACCGTCCGGCCACGCCGCATTCTGCATCGCCGCCACCAGCCCCTCCTCTTCCCCTCCACTGTGGTAGACGATCGACATGGTGCTGACGAAAACCTCCCGCGCCGCCAATGAGGCCACCAGGCCAATCCCGATCCGCCAATCGAATCCCAGTGGTTTCAGCACCGGCTCCAGGAGATGTCCGATCTGGCCGGCAAAACTTTTCGCCAACCGTTCCGACGGATCCTCGGCGGCATGCGGGAAGTTGCAGAGGAACCAGAGGAGAATGGAGAGCGCGAGAATGACCGTACCCGCCCGCCGCATGAAAATCACCGCCCGCTCCCACATACGCAGGGCCACCGTCCGCAGGGATGGACGGCGGTAAGGCGGCAACTCCAAAATCAGCGGCGGAGATCCGCCGCCCAACATTTTTTTCCGGAAGAGCCACGCCAAGGCAAAGGCCGTGCCCGTGCCGAGCGCGTACAGCCCGAGCATCGCCCCGGCCTTGCCCCACGCCGGCATCAGCGCCGCCGGCACCGCCGCCGCAATTAACGTGGTGTACACCGGGATCCGCGCGGAACAGCTCATCAGGGGGGCCACCAGAATGGTCGTCAGCCGGTCCTTGGGATCCTCCACCGTCCGCGTGGCCATGATTCCTGGAATCGCGCAGGCGTAGGAGCTGAGTAAAGGGATGAAGGATTTTCCGCTGAGTCCCACCCGGTGCATCACCCGGTCCAGGAGGAAGGCGGCGCGGGCCAGATACCCCGAGTCCTCCAACAGCCCCAAAAAGAAAAAGAGGATCAGAATCTGCGGGAGGAAGATAACCACTCCACCCACGCCGGCCAACACGCCGTCCACCAACAGATCCCGGAAAAGACCGGCCGGCATCGCCCCCTGCACCCACTCCCCCGCGGCGGAAAATCCGGCATCGATCCAGTCCATGGGATAGGTGGCGATGGAAAAAATGGAGGTGAACAAAAGCAGCAGGATTCCCGCCAACACTCCCCAGCCCGCCACCGGATTGAGCACCAAGGCATCGATCCGGTCGGTCCAACTCCGATGGGCATGGCCGTGCCCCACGCCGGCTTGGCCGAGCATGTCTCGAAGATAAGCGTAGCGCGCCTGAACCACGGCGGCCGGCCAGTCGAACGCCTGTTCGCGGAACCTCTCCCGCCAAGCTGCCGCCAGCTTCCGGGCTCCTTCCGGACCTTGCTGGGATCCGGCCAGAAGTTCCAGCGCCCGGCCCTCTGCGCCGAGTTCCGCCGGCAAAGCATCGCGCCACGCGGCGGCAATCTGGCCCACCGCAGTGGCCAACGGGGGCGGCATGATCCAGCGACGCTCTCCGGGATCCGAGAGTTTCTGGCCAAGGGCGGCGCGCAGTTCCACCAACCCCTTGCCCCGATGGGCCTGCGTGGGGATAAATTTCACCCCCATCCGGCGGCTAAGTTCCTCCGGCTTGAGCCGGATCCCCCGCGCCTCGGCCACATCCACCATGTTGAGGGCGACGAGCACAGGAATGCCGAGCTCCATCACCTGGGTGACAAGAAAGAGATTCCGTTCGAGGTTGCTCGCGTCGACCACGCACAGGATGGCGTCGGGCCGGGGAATTCCGGGGGATTCGCCCCGCAGAACTTTCCGGGCAATTTCTTCATCCGGCGAGCGGGGCGAAAGGCTGTACATGCCGGGCAGATCGACCAACTCGATCGCCTCCCCGTGAAGGGTGTAAGCCGTGCCGGTCCGTTTTTCCACGGTGACACCGGGATAGTTGGCCACGCGCTGGCGAAGGCCCGTGAGGGCATTAAAGAGGGTGCTTTTACCGGCGTTCGGATTTCCGACCACCGCCACCCAGCGCTTCGGCTGGTTCTGGCTCAAGGGACGATCAGGAGTTCCCGTCGACGTTTTCGACGAGGAT
>JBEANM010000086.1:0-5060 GCA_041165425.1 Verrucomicrobiota bacterium | reverse complement strand
GTGGCGAGGATCCGATCGGCATACTCCTCCTTCACGCGGTCCCAATCGATGCGGTCGCCGGGGGCACCGCGGTGGGGGACCGGGGAGAGGACATAGAAACATTCATGGCCGGGAGGGGCCAAAGAGGGGTCCGTGCGGGTAGGGGCGTGGAGATAGAGAGAGAAATCCTCGGCCAAAATCCGGTGATGGAAGATATCGTCCAAAAGGCCTTTATAACGGGGGCCGAGCCAGATGGTGTGGTGGGCGAGGTCGGGATAGGTGCGGTTGGTGCCAAAATAAATCAGGAAGAGGGACATGCTGTAGCGCATGCGGCGCAGGCGGGCATCGGTCCATTTGTGGCGATGGCGGGGAGCCACCCGCTTTTGATAAAAATTGGAGACGTCGGCATTCGAAACCACGACCTTGGCGCGAAGAATTTCTCCGGAGCGAAGGCGGACGCCGGCGGCGGCCCCGTTTTCCACGAGCAGTTCTTCGACGGGTGAGTTCAGGCGGAGTTTTCCGCCGAGATCCTCGAGGAGTTTGACGAGGGCCTGAACGAGAGCGCCGGTTCCGCCCATGGCGAAGTGCACACCCCATTCGCGCTCAAGATAGTGGATCATCGCGTAGATGGAGGAGGACTGGAACGGGTTGCCGCCGACCAGGAGAGGATGAAAGGAAAGGACTTCGCGGATCCGCTGGTTTTTGACGTGACGGCAGGCCATTTGCCAGACGGAGCGGTCCGAGCGGAGGCGGATCAGGTCGGGCGCCACCCGCAACATGTCGGTGAAATGGGAAAAGGGCTGGTCGGCCAATTCGATGAAGGCGCGTTGAAAAATGTCATGGGTTTCACCGACAAATTTACGGTATCCCTCAAGATCTTCCGGAGCCAAACGGCGGACCTGTTCCTCCATCTCGGCTTGGTTGCCGGTGTACTCAAAGGAGACGCCGTCGTGCCAGGCGATCCGGTAAAAGGGTTTGCAGGGAACGATGCGGAGATAATCGGAGGTTTTTTTTCCGGAGAGGGAGAAGAGTTCGTCGAGCAGGAAGGGGGCGGTGAGGATGGTGGGACCGGCGTCGTAGGTGAAACCTTTATCGCGGAAGACCGAGGCGCGGCCACCGGGTTGTTCGAGCGCCTCCAGGAGGGTGACGTCGTAGCCGCGGGCTTGGAGGCGGACGGCGGAGGCGAGTCCCCCGAAGCCGGAGCCGATGACGATGGCGGGAGGTTTCAAGCGGGTCCGCCGAAGCTGGCAAAGTCGTCGAGATCGAGCACGTCAAACCAGGTGGAGATGTCCTCGCGGCTCCGGGCGGCTCCGGATTGATATTGGTTCATCCGTTCGCGTTGCTCGATGGAGGCGGGGGTGCGCCGGTTCATAAAGTCTGACCAAGCATCGATCTCCTGACCGGAACGGGGATGGGTCTGGTTTTTTTCCACCCACGTGAGGATAGCGCCATCGCCGAGGCCGGTCGCGACTTGTTTCTGCAAAGCCTCGGGATCGACGCCGGCGAACTTCAGGAAATATTGGTCGAGCGGACAATTATAAGAGTATTCGCCGTTTTTGCCGTTAAGAGTGGCACGGCATTTATCGAGAATTCGGGGCAGGATGACATATCCCCCCAAGCGAACTCTTGGACTCCGGGGAGGATGAATGGTTAAGTCCGGTGAGGCGATTTTCGGCATCGTGGGAGAATGCACGAAGAGCCTTCAGGGGCAAGAGGGCTAAGGGATTTCGCATTATTTATATAAAGACTTGCAAATCATGATTTTATAGAATGAACATTACTGGGAAAGTCCTGTCTAAAACCCCAATGTTACGTGATTTTTGCAATTCCATCTTTTTACAAGACTGCCCATTGAAATTTGGGGTTAGGTGGGTAAGGTTGGAAGAGATGACAAGTTCTCCAGCAAGGCGAACTTTCCCTATTCTGATAGGGGCTTCTTTTATTGCCGCCGTGCTTTTCAGTTCGGCCGGCTGGGCGGCGCCGGAATTTAAAATCCGCTATAACTCCAAATTCCCCTGTTTGGAGGTGATGGATGGAAAGGCCAACAAGATCACGGATATCAGCGAGGGGACCAAAGGCGAGGTAGTCACTTCAGGAAAGTCCTCGATCACCCTGTCTTTTCTCAAAGGCTCTGCCGGCCAACCGGAAGTCATGATGACGGATGCGAAGTCGGCCCTTTCGGAAATGGAACTCGAGGCCTTTGGACTTTCCGTTGGAATGAAGCCTGCGGGAGTGGTCACGGTCCGCTTTGGATCGGACAACAAGCCCCAGTTTGAAATGGATCGGACCGGCGGGGCCCGGTTCCTGATGGCCGATTTGGGGAATTTGGATACGGCGGCGGGCAAAGAGCTGGCTTCCGCCGGACCGGCTCCGGGAGCCGAAGCGCAACCGCCGAAAGGCCTGCTGCGTTTTCGTGAAAGGCTAGAGGCATGGAAGACCTCCTTGGGCAAGGGCGGTTGGAGCAATCGGCCGGGTAAAATTCTTTCCTGTGGAGAAGATGCCAAGGTCACCTACTTGGGCCAACCGGAGCGGAAACTTTTGGATGGAGAGGCGGTCCAAGCCGGCGCTTCCATCACTGCGGGAACTTCTCCGATCACCCTGCAAAGTGGTCCGGGAATTTATCACCAAATCCAGCCCGGGGGACGCGTGCAGATTGCAAAACTGGAGACCGGGCAAAAGGACGCGAAGGTAACTCTGTTGGAGGGAACTCTCCTCACCCAGATTGTCACGCCTTTGGTGGCGCCCCGGTTGCATGTCTGTGGGATCGGAAACGGAGTTGTTATCCAGTCTTCCGATGGACTTTTCCAGGTCACTTCGACGGGGCCTTCCGATCGGCGGATCGCCGTGGCCGAAGGAACGGTGCGTTTGGTAGAGGAGGCGGGGGCGGCTCAAGTCGCCGAAGCCACGGCCGGGACAACCTTGTCTTTCCCCGGTCAAAAAGCCGGTACCAAGCTTGCAAGCGGAGCTCCGGAAATGGCCACCCTGTCCAAGCTCAAAGCGGACTCGCGCAGCGATTATCTGATCGACATGACTGAGGATGCCATCAAGACCGCTTCCTCTGAAGCGGAGGAGATCATTCGTTCCGCATGCGCAGCGGAGGCTTCGCAGGCCCGCAAAATTGCCGTTAGTGCCGTGGAGATTCGTTCCGATCTTCGGGATCTAATCGCCCAAGCTTCCGGGATTTCCGATCTGCCTCAGGTTGCAGGAGCGGGCGGCGAAGCCGAGGCCTTTTCCAAGCGGGTCTATCCTTGGCTGCGGGCGGAACCAAGTCCGACCAGCTGTGTGGGGCGGATTCTTTGGATGGATGGAAAAGCCACCTACGCCAACGGATTGGATTTAAAACGCGGCATGAATCTCAAGCAGGGTGAAACCATTAAAACCTCCGGTGATGGGCGGGTGATTCTGGTGGTTGCTCCCGGAGTCATTGCCGAAATTCAGCCGGGAAGTAGGGTCCAATTGGTCGAAATGGCGGGGCGCTTTCAAGCCGGCAAATTGGAGAGCGCCAAGGCCGTGCTGGATGCTCCCCAAGGCAAAGCACTGATTTCGATCGCGGCAGGATTGGGGGAAAAAGTTCAGGCTGAGTTAAGGACTCCGCAAGGGGTGACTCGGGCCCAAAGTAAACCAGCTAACGACACCACCCTATGAAAAATCTATTCCTTTCGCTGGTTTTTGGGTTGGCCTGTTTTGATCTGGGGCAACATGTTCTTGCCGCGACCGAGCTTTCCGATGGAGAACTTGTTTCCGTGGTCAATCAGGTGACGACGGGCGAAGGGGCGTCTGTCAAAACGTCGGACAAGCTGACGGAAAAGGTCCCCGTGGCCACAGGCGACGGCTCCTTCGCAGAGGTCAAATTCAAGGATTCCTCCGTGTTGCGGGTTGCGCCTGAAACCAAGTTTACTTTCGCCTCCAAAGACCGATCCATCACTCTGGAAGCGGGCTCCCTCCTGATGAACATTCCCGCGGGAAATGGCGGGATTCGAGTCAACGCGGATGGGATTCAAGGGGAAGTAACGGGAACCACCCTCATGGCGAGTCGCGACAAAGAGGGTAATTTCGGTTTTGTGATTCTCGAAACGGCAGGTACGGCAAAAGTGACTTCCAATACCGGACAGACTGCCAATCTGATTGCCGGGCAGATTGCCTTGGTTCGAAAGGCCGATGGATCGATCCGGGTTTTCGAGCTTAATCTGGATGCCGCAGTTCAATTTTCCCCTCTCTTCGCCGCCTTTGCCCGTCCTATGCCTGGTTTGGAAAAAGTTATGGCCGTGGCGGATACACAGGCGGGGGAAGTGAAAAACGAAATTAAATCCCTCCTTTCTTATTCGGAGGTGGGTTTGGCCCCGGAAGATCCCGACAAGTCCCCCCTCGGTCTGCTTTTTGGAAAGTCGGCGGAGGAAATGGTCGTGGCGAAAAATCCTTTTCTAGGGGAACTCGCTACGGCCGCTGGAAAAGAAGAAAAGTCTGATGGTTCTGGGCAGAACGCCACAGTATTGGGGGCGGAATCCGGCACAAAAGGCGGGTCCATTTCCGATGCACGCCAACCCGAGGGTGAGGAGATCGCTTCCAAGAGCAATCCTCCGGCTGACACTGCCGGAGGTCTCGGAGAGACCGATACCGCCGCTGGGGCAGAGGATGTAGCTGGCACAGATACTGCCGCGGGCGGAGGGGGGGCTCCTGATACCCAGGCTCCTGCTCCCGTGGGTGGTGGCACCACCGTCAACCCATCCCCTGCGACCCCTACTGGCGGCAACGCCTAAGCTTTCTCAGTCTGCCTAAGTTTAGGCAGGCCTTCATACCTTCAGCTTGCGTTTGGAATTTTTCACAGCCTTCGGCTACGGTTAGCGGATGGATTACAGCCAGACCGTCCGCCTTCCCAAGACGGATTTTCCTATGCGGGGAGATCTGCCCAAGAGGGAACCGGCATGGGTGCAGGCCTGGCTGAAGGAAAAAACATACGAGAAGCTGCTGCAGGAGCGGGCCAAGGCCTTCGAGTTTCACCTGCACGATGGTCCTCCCTTCGCCAATGGGGACGCCCATGTAGGCCACGCCCTGAACATGGTGTTGAAGGACATCGTCCTGAA
>JBEANM010000085.1:0-5064 GCA_041165425.1 Verrucomicrobiota bacterium | reverse complement strand
GGAGATTGAACGACTGACCTCCTGGGTGCTGCGTGACCCCGTCACCATCGAGATCGGCCTCCGCCGTTCCGCCGCCGAAACCGTCAGTCACGCCCTCTATCCCGTCGCCGCCGACCAAAAGCACGAGCTCCTCCTTGCCCTGCTCGAGAAAACCCAATACCAGAGTGTCATCGTATTTTGTCGGACCAAGATGGGCGCGGACCGCGTCGCAGCCAGCCTAACCCACCTGCCCCACCCGGTCGGCGTCATGCACTCCGACCGCTCCCAAGGGGAACGTAACGAGGCGTTGGCTGGTTTCCGCTCCGGCAAATACCCCGTCCTGGTGGCCACGGACATCGCCGCCCGCGGTCTCGATATCGCCGGCGTTACCCATGTCATCAACTACGACGTGCCCCAACACCCGGAAGACTACGTGCACCGCATTGGCCGGACGGGTCGTGCCGCCCAGGAGGGAGATGCGCTGACCCTCTTTGTCGCGGAGGAACTGCCCTACGTGGAGGCTGTGGAAAGACTGATCGACCAGAAACTGCCCCGCAAAAAACTGGAAAACTTCCCCTACAAGTTCACCGCCCTGTTTGAAGAAGGCCATACCGTCGCCCACACCCGCACCCGAGGTGTTCGTACGGCGAAGGGATATTCCTTCGGCGCCCGCCGAAGATAAGTTATTTCGCGCGAATTTTCCGGCCACTCACCTTGGCCGCCACTTTCAGTCGCAGGGCATTCAACCGGATAAATCCCGTCGCATCGTCCTGGTTGTAGGCTTGGGTCGGATCCGCTTCCATCGTGGCGATGTCGGGATGATAAAGGCTGAGTCGGGATTTCCGGCCCGCCGCATAGATTCCCCCCTTGTAGAGCTTCACCCGAACGGTGCCGGTGACGTTCTTTTGACTTTCTTCCACCAGCGCTTGCAGGGCCAGCCGCTCCGGGGAAAACCAGAAACCGTAGTAAACCAGCTCGCTATACCGGGGGATCAGGCTGTCCCGCAGGTGCATAACCTCCCGATCCATCGTCAGGCTCTCCATCTGCCGGTGGGCAAAATGCAGGATCGCTCCACCCGGGGTCTCGTAGACGCCCCGGCTCTTCATGCCCACAAATCGGTTCTCCACCATGTCGACCCGCCCCACCCCGTGCTTCCCGCCCAGCTTGTTCAGCGCCTTCATCACCCCCAGCGGGGACAGCTTCTTGCCGTTCACCGCCACGCAGTTGCCTTTTCTGAACTCCAGCGTGACGTACTCCGGCCGGTTCGGCGCGTCTTCCGGGGAGACCGAAAGGGTAAACATCTTTTTGTTGGTTGGGGCAAAGGCATCGAACCAAGGATCCTCCAGCATACCGGCCTCGTAGGAGATATGCAGAAGGTTGCGATCCATCGAATAAGGCTTCTTGGCACTGGCCTGAACAGGAATCCCCTTTTCCTCGCAGTACCGGATCATCTCCATCCGCCCCGGAAACTGCTCCCGGAACCGCTCATCCCGCCAGGGTGCGATCACCTCCACGTCGGGCTCCAGAGCCGCCGCTGTCAGCTCAAACCGGACCTGATCATTACCTTTCCCCGTGGCGCCGTGGGCCAAGGCCTGTGCCTTCTCTTTTCGCGCAATCTCCACCATCCGCTTGGCGATCAGCGGCCGTGCAATCGAGGTCCCCAGGAAATATTGCCCCTCATAGATCGCCCCCGCCCGCATCATCGGATAGATGAAGTCCCGGGCAAACTCCTCCTGCAGGTCGTCGATGTAAACCTTGCTCGCCCCCGTCCGCCGGGCCTTCGCGTGTAACCCCTGTAACTCCTCCTCCTGACCGATGTTGGCACAGAACGCAATCACCTCGGCGTCATAGGTCTCCTTGAGCCAGGCGAGCAGCACGGAGGTGTCGAGACCTCCGGAATAGGCGAGCACGATCTTCATCAAGGAATGGTTTCGGCCGGGATCCGCAACGGATCAGGCGGCCGTGGGCTGGAGTTTGCGGCCGGTGCCCTTGATCTGGGCGATGTAGGGGGCGAGTTTTTCTTTCGCAGCAGCCACGCTCACCCCGTACCTCTCCCGCAGGGCTTCCGGCTTGCCGTGGTCCACAAACTCGTCCGGCCAACCGATCCGCACCACGGGGGTTTGGATACCCAGCTCGGCCAGTTCCTCGAGCACCCCGCTGCCGAAGCCGCCCTTGAGGACGTGATCCTCAAGGGTGACGATGACGTCGGCGCTCTTGGCAAAGAGTTCCAGCATCGCGCTGTCCATGGGCTTGGCGAATCGCGCATTGATCACCGCCGCTTCGATCCCCTCCGCCTTGAGTTCGTCGGAAAGCTGGAGCGCGAGCGGGAGCATCTGCCCGTAGGACCAGATCGCCACTTTTTTACCGTGCCGGATCACTTCCGCTTTGCCGATCGCCAGGGCCAGCGGGGTCTTCTTGATCGTGGCATTCGGGCCCGTACCCCGGGGATACCGGATGGCGCTCGGACCGTTGTGCAGGCTGGCCGTGTAAAGCATATCGACGAACTCATCCTCGTCCTTAGGCGACATGTGGACGATGTTGGGCACTCCCCGCATGTAGGAGATGTCGAAGAGACCGTGGTGGGTCGGACCGTCGTCGCCGGAGAGACCGCCCCGGTCCATACAAAAGACCACCGGCAGGTTCTGCAGGCAGACGTCGTGAATGATCTGGTCGTACGCCCGCTGCAGGAAGGTGGAGTAGATCGCGCAGAACGGCTTGAAGCCCTTGGTCGCCATGCCTGCGGCAAAGAGCACCGCGTGCTCCTCCGCGATGCCGACGTCGAAATAGCGGTCGGGGTGCTTGGGCTGGAACCGATCCAGGCCGGTGCCGTTGGGCATCGCCCCGGTGATCGCCACGATCCGGGGATCCTGGTCCGCCAGCTTGGAAAGGTGGTCGGCAAAAACCTCGCTGAACGTGGGTTGGCCGAGGGACTTGGTCTCCCCCGTCTCCGGGTCGTACGGCCCGAGACCGTGAAACTTTTTCTGCTTCGCCAGCGCCGGCTCGTACCCCTTCCCCTTTGTGGTGGCCACGTGAAGGATGACAGGGAAGTTCTGGGTCTTGAGAAACTCGAACATCTTGATGAGCGAGGTGATGTCGTGGCCATCCACCGGGCCGTAGTAGGTCACGCCCAGTTCCTCAAAGATCACGCTGGGGAAGATCATCCCCTTCACATGCTCCTCTGCCCGCCGGGCGACTTTGAGCGCCTTGGCACCACCCAGCTTCTCAATGAAGTGGGCGGCCCGTTCGTGCAAGTGGATGAACCGTGAATCCGTGGTGATCTTGTTGAGGTAGCCGGCGATCGCCCCGACGTTCTTGTCGATCGACCACTTGTTGTCGTTGAGGATGGTGATCAGCCGCTTGGTGTGGTGGGCGACGTTGTTGAGCGCCTCAAAGGTGACGCCGCAGGTGAAGGCCGCATCGCCCGCCAGACAAATGACGTGCTCCTTGCCGCCCCGCATGTCCCGCGCGGTGGCCATGCCGAGGGCAGCCGACAGGGCCGTTCCGGCGTGGCCGGCGCCAAAACAGTCGTGCTCGCTCTCGGAACGCAGCATGAAGCCGTTGAGCCCGCCGGGTTGCCGAATGGTGTGGAACCGATCCCGCCGGCCCGTGAGCAGCTTGTGGACGTAGGCTTGGTGGCTGACGTCAAAAAGAAAGTGATCCGTCGGCGTGTCGAACACCCGGTGCAGGGCGATGGTTAGCTCCACCACACCCAGATTGGGCCCGAGGTGTCCGCCGGTCTTACTCAGGACACTGATGAGTTCCTCGCGGATCTCCTCCGCGAGCCGCGGAAGATCTTCCACCGGGAGCTTTTTAACGTCCTGGGGACCTTTGATGGAGTCCAGCAAAGGGGTTGCCATAAGAGCCGGCTAGATAAGCAGGTCGGGGTTGGTTCGACCAGCCTTCTTTGCCTTGGGCCCGGTCTCCCCATCTTCCAGATCCCTCTCTTCTACCGATCCATCTTTCCTCTTGGTCAGCAACGAGATGCGTTTTTCCGCGGCCTTCAGTTTTTCCGTGCAGGCCGCCACCAGCTTCATGCCCGCCTCATACTTCTCCACGATGGTCTCCAGAGGCAGTTCCGGAGACTCCATCTGCTCCACTAGGGACTCCAGCTCCCGGAGCGACTCCTCAAAGGAGCCCGCCGGCGCGGTTTTACCTGTTTTGGCCATACAAAATCATTCCCCCCCGCACCTCTGCCCGTCCAGCCCTATTCCCTGTTTGAAAAGGCGAAAGCCATCCGCTACGGGACGGTGGCTTGGATCTGGATAAAACCGCGCTCGCCGGTGGTGGGCGCCTGGACCTCCACCCGCTCGTACCCGGGGGGAACTCCGGTTTGGTCGGCGGATCGCACGGGGGTCAGGTTGGTGCCACTGGAAAATCCGGTCGATAAATCCGTAAAGACTCGCGCTTGATAGGAGGCTTCCGCCCCGGAAACTCGCCGCAGGAATCCGACCGCCATCGTGCCTTCCTCCATCGGAAGCACCTCACAAATCTCGCTGCTTCCTGCCCCCGTGGGACTGGTACCGAAGGCAAACTCCGTGGCATTGCTCAATCCGTCCCCGTCCGGATCTGCCGTCGGGGCCGCGGCCGCGCCCGTAAGGCCGGACTCCGCCGCCCAACTCTCCACGGACTTCGCTTGAATTTCCAGGGAGGACGACGCCGTCCCTTCATAGTTGTCATCCAATACGGTGGCCACCACGGCGTAAATTCCCACCTGGGTCGGGGGCGTGGTCGACCCGCTATAGGTCACACTCACCGTGGTGGCGGGAGTGGTCGAGGCCGTAAGCGTGTGAGGATTCCCGTCGAACACCACCGATGTCGCCCCGCTCCATACCGGGATCAAGATTGCCTTGGTGATATTCGCCCGCAGGGAGGGTTGGGTGACCTGATAGTTGGCCGTCGGTGCCTCCAACCCGGTCACCGAGACCACTTTGTTGGTTCCCGCCTGGGCATCCGCAAAGGTCGCCGTGGCGGTGCCTAGAACCGCAAACACCTCCCCTTCCACCAATCCATCGTAAGCGGGCGTTCCGGTCAGGCTACAATCCCTCGTGCCGTTGTACGCCCGGGACACCGCCGTGATTCCCGAGA
>JBEANM010000084.1:0-5111 GCA_041165425.1 Verrucomicrobiota bacterium | reverse complement strand
ATTTCGCCGGATATCGAAAAATCCCTGCAGATCATCCGGGCCGGAAAGCGGCGGCGCTTCGACCTGGGCTACGCCAATCAGCGCCGCTTTCTGCAGCTTGCCGGCGTGGGGTTGGATGCCGAGGTGGTTCGTAAAACCCACCCGGAAGCCAAACGGGCGTGGGGCCCATGGAGTTATCTTTTGACGGTGGCCCAAGTGACGGTGGCCCCGGCGCCTCATCTGCTGGTGAAGGCGGGCGGACAGGAACTTTCGGGGGCCATGGTGCTGATTGGGAATGGTCGGCACTACGGGGGGCCGTTCCGCTTTTTCCCCAAGGCAGACATGGCGGATGGAAAACTGGATGTGTGCATCTTTCCTAAGTCGGGCCCGCTCGACCTGCTGTGGTATTTGCAAGGCGTCCTACTGGGCGGGCCGGAGTCTCTGCCGGAGGTGAAATATTTACAGGTCCCCAGTCTGACGGTGGAGGCCAAGGAAAAGGTGGCTTTGGAGGTGGATGGAGAATACGGCGGGGAAACTCCGGTAATTTTTCGGACGGAGCCACAAGGCGTGGAGGTGATCGTTCCATGAGAAAAGCCGGGGAAGTTTTCCGGCTGGAGAAAACGGATGGGAAGGCACGGGCGGGGGTTCTGAAGACCGCGCACGGCGAAGTACAGACCCCGGTGTTCATGCCGGTGGGGACCCAGGCTTCGGTCAAAGGGGTGAGCCCGGATGAGCTTATCGAAATGAAGGCCCCGATCATTTTAGGGAACACGTACCATTTGGTGGTTCGACCCGGGCTGGAGGTGATTCAGCAGATGGGGGGACTGCACAAGTTTATGGGATGGAACGGGCCGATTTTGACGGATAGTGGGGGGTTTCAGGTGTTTAGCCTCGCGAAAATCCGGGAGATGTCGGAGGAGGGGGTGATGTTTTCCAGTCACGTGGATGGGAAAAAGTTTTTCCTGGGACCGAAGGAGGCAATCCAGGCGCAGGACAAACTGGGTTCGGACGTAATGATGGCGTTCGACGAGTGCCCACCCTGGCCGTGTGACCGTGCCCGGATGGAGGAGAGTCTGGAGCGGACCTTGCGTTGGGCGAGAATTTGCCGGCAGGAGCAGGATGTATTGGGACACCGTAATCTGCTCTTCGGGATTGGGCAGGGGGGAGATTTCGCGGATCTGCGGGCGCGGAGCCTGGAGGAGTTGCAAAAAATCGGGTTCGATGGCTATGCGGTGGGAGGTGTGAGTGTGGGCGAGCCGGAGGAACTAATGATGAAGGCAATCGACGACAGCGAGCCGCACCTCCCGAGCGATCGGCCCCGGTATGTGATGGGGTTGGGGCATCCCGACCAGATTGTGAGGATGATCGGCAAAGGGATGGATATGTTCGACTGTGTCTTGCCCACCCGGGTGGCCCGGAATGGCACGGCCTGCACGGAGACGGGACCGGTTTCCGCCCGGAAACCCACATGGACGCGGGATGAGAATCCTATTGTAAAGGGTTGCACCTGTTATGCTTGTTCGCGGTTCAGCCGTGCCTATGTTCAACATCTGATCAAGGCGGAAGAACTGTTGGGATTAAGGCTGATCTCTCTCCATAATCTCCACTTCTATCTTGAGACCGTCCGGCAGGCCCGGGCGGCGATCCTGGAGGGTCGATGGACCGAGTGGTCCGGAGAATTCCTGGGTCGCTACCAACGAGGAGGCAAGGAGCAGGAGAAGGAAAAACAATGAGTGAGATGATTTTATCCACATGGCCGCTATTGATGGCTCCCACCCCCACGGATGGAAGTGCGCCGCCCGCCTGGGTTCAGTTGTTGCCGCTGATCATTTTGTTTGTCCTGATGTATTTCGTGCTGCTCCGTCCGCAGATGAAGCGTCAGAAAGAACACGAGAAGTTGATTTCCGCGGTGAAGACAGGGGATCGGGTCGTGGCCGCCGGCGGCATTTTTGGGGCCGTGACTAACATCAAGGATCAGGTGGTCGTGCTCAAGATTGCGGACAACGTGAAGATTGAGGTGCAACGCTCCACCATCACGTCGGTGGAGAAGGTGGAAGAAAAGCCCGCCGCCTAAGGCTCCATGATCGCCCTGCAGTTCGGTCTTAGTCTGGTCTTTTTTGTTCTGTTTATCGGCTATTTTCTGACATCGGATCCGCGTCGCCGCATGCGGTTGAGCCTGGCCCTCACCGCCTCTTTGGTGGCCTTGTGTTTGAGTTCCCTGTTTGTGAGGGGAGAGGACGGGCAGTGGAAGATCAAGATCAAGCCAGGTCTCGACCTAAAGGGAGGAACCCAATTCCTGCTGGAGTTGGCGGGAGATCCGGGCCGGAGTGCGCTGGATCAGGCGGTGGAAGTCATCCGGAAGCGGGTCGATTCGGTCGGTGTGGCCGAACCGGTCATCCAGCCGGTAGGGGAGCGTCGAATCATCGTGCAGATCCCCGGCGTCAGCGAGGCCGACAAGGTGTCCTACCGCCGCCAATTGGAGAAGGTGGCGAAGCTGGAGTTCGCCCTGGTGCATCCGGAAAGCGATGCCTTGGTGGAAAAGGCCAAGGCCGAAGGCAAAAGTCCGGAGGTTTCTTTTGAGTATCAGGTATTGAAATTGCGGGATCGCGACCGGTCCGGGGCGCTGGTGGAGACCCCGCTGATTGTGAAGCGGCGGCCGGAAATTTCCGGCAAGAATGTGGCCGGGGCTTTCCGCAGTGTGGACCAGTTGGGGCGACCGGTGGTGATCATTGAGTTTAATACCGAAGGAAGGGATAAGTTCGGCAAGCTGACAGAGCAGAATGTCGGGCGACGCATGGCGGTGGTGCTGGACGGGGAGGTGTATTCCGCGCCGGTCATCCGCACGGCGATTTACGGGAGTTGCGAGATTTCTGGCGGGAATATGAGCATTACCGAGGCGGAGGAGCTGGCCAGCGTGCTGAAGAATCCGTTGGAGAACCCGGTTTCCATCGTCGACGAGCGCGGAGTGGATCCGAGCCTCGGGGCGAGCTCGGTCAAAAGCGGCTTCACGGCCGGCTGGATCAGTCTCGTGGCTGTAGCGGTGTTTGTGCTGCTGTATTATCGCTGGTTGGGGCTGGTCGCGGTCTTTGGGTTGATGGTCAACATTCTCATTTTGCTGGGGCTGTTGGCGCAGTTCGGCTTCACGCTGACGCTGCCGGGTTTGGCCGGCTTGATCTTGACGATCGGTATCGGGGTGGACGCGAACGTGTTGGTGTTCGAGCGTATTCGGGAGGAGGCGAATCGCCACCGCAGCGGCCTCGAGACGGTGGCCTCTGGCTTTCAGCATGCGTTCAGCTCGATTCTTGACGCCAATGTGACGACAGTAATCGCGGCGGCCATTTTATTTTGGCAGGGCTCCGGACCCGTGCAGGGATTTGCCACCGTGCTCTGTCTGGGGATTTTTTCCAGCATGTTCGCGGCCCTGGTAGTAAGTCGGACGGGTTGCGAGTGGCTGGCGGACAAGGGAGGCAAAGCTAAGCTCCATATGTTCCGGTTGTTCGAAGAAGCGAAATTCAATTTTCTGGGCTGGAGAAAGGCCGCCTATGCGCTGTCGCTTCTCTTGTTGGGGGCGGGCGTGGCAGCCGTGGCGATGCGTGGGGTTAATGCTCTTGGGGTGGATTTTACCGGTGGCGATTTGGTGACCTTAAGCTTCAAGGAAAAGATCGACGACGGGCGCGTGCGGTCGGCCCTTGGCAACCTGGCGGATGTGGCACAGTACCAGCGGAGTCCCGTAGGCGAAGAGGAGATCTTGTCCCTGCGCACGGCTTTCGGCAAAGGAGAGCCGGCTGTGGAAAAGCTGACGCAGGATTTTCCGTCCGCGGGTTTCCAGCAGATTCAGCTCGATAAGGTGGCACCGATTGTGGGAGAGGAGCTTAAGAAAAATGCGCTCATCGCCCTGATTCTGGGCGTGGTAGGAATTTTCCTTTATACCACCTGGCGCTTTGAGGCGGCGTTTGCGACCGGAGCCATTGTGGCTTTGATCCACGACGTGCTGATCAGTTTGGGGATTTTCGTGCTACTGGGGCGGGAACTCTCCCTGCCCATGGTAGGCGCGATCCTGGCCGTGGCCGGTTACTCTATCAATGACACCATCGTGATCTTTGACCGGATCCGGGAGACCTTCCGAGGTGGACTGCACGGAAATCGAATGGAGGCTATGAATCTGGCGATCAACCAGACCTTGAGCCGGACGTTGATGACCTCGGCGACCACGTTTTTAGCGGTCCTAGTCCTCTTTCTGTTTGGCGGGCGGGTGATTAATGACTTTGCCCTCATCCTGCTGATTGGAATTCTGGTCGGGACTTATTCCTCCATCTTCATTGCTAGCCCAATAGCGTTGATGGTTGGCGGACGGGGAAAAAAAATAAGCGGGAGATAAATTTTGGTGGGTGTTACAGGGGGTAGGTAGGCGAGGCGCGACTTGACTCAGGGGGTCGACCTAAGGCTGGTAAAACGATCTGAGGAAATCAGCGGGAACGGCTTGCGGGTGGCAAGCTGTTCTTTATTCCGTAAGGATGCGCTGGGCTGGAAATCCTAATCGTGCCGAACCCGGCCAAGCTCCTGGTGTCCTGATTGACCAGATTTTAGGCCGCCGAGGACTGGCCCCAGGATCCGAGCGGGAGACCTTCCTTCATCCCCGCCTGGCTGACTTGGCTCCTCCGGAGGAGATTCCCGGTATGGGCGATGCGGTTGAGGTGTTAGGTCGGCACCTTAACGCCAAGAGCGCTGTAGCGATTTACTCTGATTACGACGTGGATGGAATTACGAGCGCCAGTGTTCTCCGGCTATTCCTTGAGGCACTAGGGGCGGGGGAGGTCCGTAATTTCATCCCTGATCGAAAAAAAGAGGGCTACGGCTTGACCACGCTGGGTCTGGAGCGATGTCTACAGGCCGGCCCCAAGCCAGATCTGCTGATGGTGCTCGACTGTGGAACCAATAGCCGGGCGGAGGTGGAGAAAGCGAAATCGGCCGGCATCGATGTGCTTATCGTCGATCATCACCAGGTGGGAGAGACAGCGCGGAGTGATGCCTTAGTGAATCCCCAATTAGGCTCCTCGCACCACCACCTCTGCACGGCGGGTTTGGTTTTTAAGCTGTGTCACGCCTACCTGAAGGCGCGAGGCGGGCGGGAG
>JBEANM010000083.1:0-5113 GCA_041165425.1 Verrucomicrobiota bacterium | reverse complement strand
CACGTCCTTCAAATACCGTTTTTCGGTCTTGGAAAGGGTGACGGAAACGTACTCCTCGGCCTGCTCCGGGGTTTTGCCGCCGTGCTGGGCGGTGATGGTAAGGAGGGCCTGATGGACATCCTTGGCCATGCGCTTGGCATCGCCGCAGACGTAGAAGTAGGCGCCTTTTTCGAGCCAGCGCCAGAGTTCGGCCCCTTCCTGCTCCATGCGGTGCTGGACGTAGATCTTCTCGGCCTGGTCGCGGGAGAAGGCGGTGGAGAGTTTGTGGAGGTGGCCGGATTTTTGGGCGGCGGCGAACTCCTCGCCGTAAAGAAAGTCGGTGGCGGCGTGCTGGTCGCCGAAGAAGAGCCAGTTGCGGCCGGTGTGGCCGTGCTTGGCGCGGTGTTGCAGGAAGGCACGGAAGGGGGCGATGCCGGTGCCGGGGCCGACCATGATGACGTCGCGGTCGGGGGCGGGAAGATGAAAATGGCGGGTGGGCTGGACGTAGACGGGAACGGAGGAGGCGGCGGCGAGATCGGCGAGGTAACCGGAGGCGAGTCCCTGCTTGGCGCGGCCGTGGGTGGTGTACTGGACCACGGCGACGGTGAGGTGGACCTCGCCGGGGCGGTGGTCGGGCGAAGAGGCAATCGAGTAGAGGCGGGGAGCGATCTTATTGAGGAGGGCAGGAAGCTCGGCGGGGTCGAGCTTCACTCCGGGGGCGTCGTGGAGGACGTCGACGACATCGCGATCAAAAACGTACTCATCGAGCTTCTTTTCATCGGCACAGAGAGCTTGGAGTTTTTCGCGGGCGGGTCCGGTGGCCTTGTCGGCGACGGCTTTGACGAACTTTTTGCCGGCGCGGTTGAGAATGACGGTGGAGGCGAGAATTTCGCGAAGGGAAGTATCGCCGGTCAGTCCTAGTTTTTGGAGGAATTCGTCGACGAGTCGGCTGGGATTGCGGGGAACGACCCCGAGCGAGTCACCGCAGGTGTAGGTGGGGCCGGCGGAGCCCAATTCAATGACGATGTGGCGGGTGTCTTTGGCGGAGCCGGTTTTGTTGAGGTGGACGTTTTCCCGCAGGCGGGAGGCGTAGGGGTTGTTGCGGTTAAAGGGGGAGGCGGGGGCCTTGGCGGCCGCGGGGGCTTCGGACATGGCGGGGATCAGGCGTTGTCGTTGCCGATGGAGCCGGTGGGGCAGATATCGAGGGCGCGCTGGGCGGCGTCGAGCTCCTCCGGGGTCTGTGGCTGTTGGAAAAAATACACGTAGGTCTGGTCTTCATTGTACTTGAGGAGCTTGGGGGCCTCCTCGAGGCAGACGTGGCAGGGGGTGCAGGAGTCATCCACGTACCATTTGCCGGGAACGTTCTCCTTGAGGATGCGGGTTTTGTCGGCCATTTCGTTGGAGAATATAGAATTTTAGGGCTCGGGCAACCATAAGGAGGCTACCGCCTGTCGGCAGTGCCCGGGGCGGGGGTCGAACCCGCACGGGGATTTCTCCCCAAGGGATTTTAAGTCCCTTGTGTCTGCCATTCCACCACCCGGGCTGGCGGGACCATCTTGGGCTGGTTGGGCGGGAGGATAAAGGCGGATGAGTTCAGCCTGCGGAAAGGATTTTTTTGAGGCCGGCAGCCAAATCGAAGGAAGGATTCCAGCCGGCAGAGCGGATTTTGGCAATGGAGGCGGCGGAGTGGAGGATGTCTCCGGCCCGGACGGGGGCGTGGCGAATTTCCGAACGGAGGCCGGTGAGGGCGAGCACCACTTCCGCCAGGTGAAGGACGGAAACGGAGTGGCCGGAGGCCACATTATAGATGCCGGACATGGCCGGGGAGAGGGCGGCATGTTCAAGGGCAGCCGTGACATCGTCGATGTAAACGAAATCGCGGGTTTGGTGGCCTTCGCCAAAAATGGTGAGAGGGGCACCGGTGCGGGCTGCCTCGAGAAATTTGGGAACAGCGGCCGCATAGGGACCGCGGGGATCCTGACGGGGGCCATAAACGTTGAAAAAACGTAAAGCGACGGCGGAAAGGGGTCCGGCCGTGCAAAGCTTCTCCCCCTCCAGTTTGGAGTTGGCATAGGGACTGGCCGGGGCGACGGGGGAGGTTTCCGTCTTGGGCATGGTGGGTTCATTTCCGTACACGGCGCATGAACTGGCGAGGACAAGGCGTTGGGCACCGGCTTGGGCGGCCGCGGCCAGGACCCGGCGCGTGCCTTCCACATTCATCTCGTGGCAGCGGGCGGGATGGGCCACGGATTCCGGAACGCTGACCAAGGCGGCGAGGTGAAAGACGTGGGTCGCACCGGCGCAGGCTTCGGCGAGGGGAGCAGGGTCGAGAATGGACCCTTGCAGAAGGGTGCAATCGATCCCCGCGAGGTTTTCCTTTTTTCCGGTAGAGAGGTCATCGAGGACGGTGACAGAAGCCCGGGCAGACAGCCGCCGGGCCAGGTGGCTTCCGATGAAGCCGGCGCCTCCGGTGATGAGAAATTTCATTCCCCTTATCTTCCCGAAAGAGCGTGCGTTGGAAAGCGCGGGGAAAAACGGGTTGAGAAAGAGGAGCCGTTCTGGGAACATAGGTTTGTGCGGAAGATTTCCTGGCTCCTTGGTTTGGCCCTGCCCCTCCTTTTGGCCGGGTGTGGTAAGAAGGCTGACGCCCCCGGGGGCGCAGGTATCGGGGCAGCTCCCACGAGGACGGATGATCTGCCGACCGATCCGGAAGAAAAATACAAAGTCACCTATGTCCGGGCAGCCCAAGCCTTTTCCCGCAATGACCTAGAAAACGCGATTAAGTTTTTGGACATGGCGGAGCAGGCCAAGCCGGGCCAAGCCAATACAGCCAATTTGCGCGGGGCGATTTACACCCGGCAGCGGGATTGGCCGAAGGCGCAAGCCGCGTTTGAGGAGGCCCTGAAGCTGCAACCAGACCTGCCCATGGCGCAGTTCAATCTTGGAGAAGTCCTTTTCCTCAACAGCAAGTACAAGGAGGCCCGGGAACGCTTTCAAAGCTTCCTCAACAGCCAACCCAAAAACGATCTCGGGCTCTTTAAAATCTACCTCTGTGACTTGTTGGGGGAGAACAAGCCCCGGGCGGAGGAATTTTTAAGTACTCTCCAGCCCAATCCGAGCAGCCCGATCTACTATTTCGCCAAAGCGGCGGAAGCTTTTGTGAAGGGTGACAAGGCGGCGGCGATGGAGTTTGTGGGCTCCGCCTACCGGATCTACCCGCCGGATGCCAACGCCACCTTTGCGGACTCTTTGGTGGAAAAAGGCTATTTGACCGGGGAGCAGGCTGAAAAAATTCCGGAAGAGGATGGCAAAGCCAAGATCAGCGAGCTCAAGGCGATTCTGCCTGACGTGAAGCCAGAAGAGGGGGGAAAGCCCGGTAATCTCCTGCCTTCCCCGGCCAAACCTTAATCTTCCCTTGGCTGGTTCCGCTCGTGGATGCGGGCTACGGCCCAAGCGGCATGCTCGCGCACCAAGGCATCCTTGTCCTCCGCGCACTTCTTGAGGGCTGGCAAGTCCTCTGGTGTGCCGATATTTCCCAAAACCACGGCAACGTTGCGTAGCCAACGGTTTCTTTTTAGTCGGAAGATGGGGGTGCCGCGGAATTCAGTGCGGAAGCGGGCATCGTCCCAGGTGAGCATTTCGCGCAGATCGGGTCGGGGCTGAGGGGTCAGTTGAATCTCTCGGGCGTTCACGGCGTGGCGATTCCACGGGCAGACTTCGAGGCATTCGTCGCAGCCGAACAGGCGATCGCCTACCAGCGGGCGGAATTCTTCCGGGATGGAACCGGGATTTTCAATCGTCAAGTAGGCGAGGCAGCGGCGTGCATCCAGGACATAGGGACGGGGAAAGGCTTGGGTGGGGCAGGCATCAAGACAGCGGGTACAGTGACCACAGTGGTCGGAACTGGCTAAGTCGGAGGGGAACTCCAGATCGGTGAGTAAAACACCCAGCAACAGCCAGGGCCCGTGCTCACGATGGATCAGAAGCGTGTTTTTCCCCTGCCAGCCAAGGCCGGCGAGAGCGGCGAGGGGTTTTTCCAAAAGGGGGGAGGTATCCACACAGGTCCGATGAGACCCTCCCCAAGGAGTGATGGTTTCGCGGGCAAGAATCTCCAGTTTCTCCCGCAGGAAGTCGTGATAGTCGGCTCCTTGGGCGTAGGCGGCGATGCGCCCACGGCGGGGAGGAGTGGCGGTTTGCCGGCTGGAGAGGCCGGCCACGAGAATGGACCGGGCCGAGGGATCGTATTTTTTGGGATCGGCCCGGGTTTCGGGATCGCGGGCCATCCAGGCCATTTCTCCTTGGAAGGATTGGGACAGCCAGTCGTGGAGATCGGCGGCGTGGGCGGGGGCTTGTACCGGGGCGATGCCGAAGGCTTCCAAGCCAAGCCGCCGGGCGGTCTGGTGAAGAACTTCGACGGCGTTTAACGGGACCACGGGGCGGGGAGTTTTTTTTGAATCGCGGACACGACCTCATCAGGTTTGAGGTGCGTCACATCGATGGACAGTTCGCTTTCCTCGTACCAAGGGGAACGTTCCGCCAGCAGCTTTTGGAGGGTAGTCTCCCGTTCTTCCCCGGCGAGAAGCGGGCGGTCTTGGGAGGTACGAAGTCGTCGGGCCAAGATGGCGGGATCCGCTTGGAGGTAAATCCTCAGGCCGGTGGAGGTCATCCGGTGCCGGTTCGTGTCCCGAATCACCACGCCACCGCCGCAGGAGACAATGGAAGCGGGGCCGGCGGCAATCTTTTCCAAAATCCGGCTTTCCCTCTGGCGAAAACCCTCCTCTCCCTCTTGCTGGAAAATTTCCGGTATCGGCTTTCCCGCATCCCGGGCGATTTCCGCATCCGTATCGACCCAAGGCATGGCAAGAGCCCGAGCGAGCCGTGGCCCTACTGTGCTTTTGCCCGAGCCGCTGAGGCCCAGCAGCCAGAGATGGCGGGGTTCTTTTTCCATGAGGAGACTCTGGCAGGGGATATCTCGGGGGGCGAGAGCAGGTCATTCGCAGGCTTGGGTTGGGAGCCGTTTCGGGGCAGGATGGGTCCATGGCAAACACCTTTGGCCATCTCTACCGGGTCACGACGTGGGGGGAGTCCCACGGCGGCGGGGTGGGTGCGGTGGTGGACGGTTGTCCCCCGCAGA
>JBEANM010000082.1:0-5144 GCA_041165425.1 Verrucomicrobiota bacterium | reverse complement strand
CTGACGTACTCCTCGATGCCCACCTCGTCCATCACGTCGATGACGCTGCGGAGGGAGCGGATCGCCTTGGCGTAGGCGAAGCTGGGGGGATAGCCGTTTTCCACCATGACGCGGAAACACATCTTCATGAGGTGAATGGCGCCCCCGTAGAGGATCTGCTCCTCAAAGTTGTCCCCCTCGGTCTCATGCTGGAACGACATCTCGACGACGCCGGCGCGGGTGCTTCCCACGGCCTTGGCCACGGCGAGGGCGATGGCCATCGCGTTGCCGGTGGCATCGTGATCGACGGCGACGCAGCCATAGACGCCTTCGCCCGCCAGGTACTTTTGGCGGACGAAGTGGCCGGGGGCGTTGGGCACGAAAAGGACGGTGTTCACGTCCTTCGGCGGCTGGATCACGCCGTAGAGCACGTTGAAGCCGTGGCAGAAGCAGAGGGTCTTGCCCGGGGAGAGGTTGGGGGCGATCTCGGCCTTGTAGATCGGGGGTTGGGCGGGATCGGCCAGTTCGATCAAAAGCACATCCGCCTTCTTGGTGGCCTCAGCGATGGACATGGACTCAAAGCCGTCGGCTTTGGCCTGGGCACGGCTGGGAGATTCCTCCGGCGGACGTGTACCGACAATGACCTTAACCTTGCTGTCGCGGGCGTTGGCGGCCTGGGCTTTGCCCTGAATCCCGTAGCCGATGACGGCCACGACCTTTCCTTCGAGGGGCTTCAGGCTGACATCGGCATCACGGTAGATCTTTTCCATGGGGTTCCTAGGGGTTGAGAGGGAGGGAACGGGCCTCCCGGTTGACGTTCTTGGAGTAAAGATAGCGGGTGGGGCCGGGACCTTTGGCAATGAACCACTGGGGGCAGTACGGCGCCATCCAGATCACGTCGCCTTGGGCAACGGGATGCCAACCGTCGTTTAGCCGGTACACGCCGCCGCCCTCGAGAACGAGGAGGCCGTGCTCCATGATGTGGATTTCCACAAAGGGGAGGGTCGCTCCGGGGTCAAAAGTGAAGATGTTGACCGCAAAGTCGTGCCCGAGGTTGGATTCCGGAATCAGGCCGCGCAGCCGGGCGTGGGGATCCCCGAGGAAAGGCTCCTCGGCGACCTTGGCGGCGTCTCCAAAAAAGGCAGCGGGCACGGCGGTGCCGGCCAGGGCCTCGTACCGTTTGGCAAAACGCATGATCTTCGCCCCGGAGGAGGTGATTTCGTATTTCGTGGCCGGCGGCAGCCATCCGTAATGTCCCGCAGCCAGATCCTTTCCGTTTAACCGGCAGCTTCCTTCCAGCACGTAGACGAAATGTTGTTCGTGACCCGTGTTTCCGGCCCCCGTGGCTTTCTTTCCGAGAATCAGGAGGGTCTGAACGAGATCCGCGCCCATGGCCGGGCTGATCAAAATGTGTGCCGTGGTGTCGGCCCAGCCCGGCAGGACGCTTGGAACATGACTGTCCGGGGCGATCAGGGCGTAGCGATCCCGGATGACCGTGCGGCTTCCCCCGGGAAGTGGTTGAAAAGACGACATTTGGCAATTTTATCGAGGCCCGAGGGTGGAACAAGCTGATCGTTGCCCCCGCCCAAGGGTGGAGTCGATCACGTGGAGGACGAAGGAGAGAGAAACTTTCCGGCAACCGGCTGGAGGGAACCGCGCACCGCCACCTGTTCAATCCGGGCGGGAAGTTTCATGCCGAGATAGGGGGTGATGGGGTGGGTCGTCAGGAGATCTTGGACGCGCACCTCTTCGGTCACGCCGGGACGGACGAGGATGAAGTCGGCATCGGATCCGATTTCCAGGGAGCCTTTGCGGGGGTAAAGCCCGAGGCGGCGGGCCGGGTTTTCGGCGGTGAGCCGGGCGATCTCCACGGGGGAAAGTCCGGCCGAAAACAGCAGCGGGACCAGGTGTTGGCATCCGGCAATTCCGCCCCAGACCTTGAAAAAGTCCGGATCGGTCTTCATGGAGCCCGGGGCGGGGGAGTGGTCGGAGCCGATCGTATCCACCTTCCCTTCCTGGATTTTTTGCAGGAGACCTTTGCGGGCAGAGGCCGATCTGAGCGGGGGAGCACATTTGGCCGGTGGGCCGAGGCGAACCATGTCCTCATCCGTCAGGACAAGGTAGTGCGGGCAGGTCTCGGCCGTGACGTCCACCCCGCGTTGCCGGGCCTTCTGGATTTCCTCGAAACCTTCCGGGCAGCTCACATGGACGATATGGATTCGGCAGCGGGTTTCCCCGGCCAGTTCGCAGACCAGTCGAATGGCCTCGAGCTCGGTTTCGATGGGTCGGGAAGATAGATAGTCCCGCACCGAGGTTCCGCCCTTCTTCCGAATCTCCTCCGTTCGGCGCCGGATGGAATCAGGTGACTCGGCGTGGACGGAAACCGGCAGGCCGAGCTTGGCCGCCACCATCATGCCCTGTCTTAAGGTGACTGGATCCGAGCCGGGAAAGTCGGATGTGCCGCTGTCGATCATGAAGGCCTTGAAGCCGATGGCACCGGCCCGGCCCAACTCCTCGAGTTGCCGGAGGTTGATGGGAGTGATCCCTCCCCAAAGCGCAAAATCCAGGCAGGACTTTTTCTCCGCTACGGCCCGCTTCTTCTGGAAAGTGTCGGCATCGAGGGTGGGGGGCAAGGCGTTGAGGGGCATCTCCACCACGCTGGTGGCTCCACCGGCGCGCGAAGCGCGGGAGCCGGTTTTCCAGCCCTCCCAGTCCTCCCGGCCGGGTTCGTTGTAGTGGACATGGGCGTCGACCGCTCCGGGGAGAACCAGAAGACCCGTGGCCTCGACGACATTTTTGGCCTCGGTTTCGGCGTGGCCGACCACTTTTCCTTGATCCACCGCCAAGGCGATTTTTCTCTCCCCGCTGGGTAAAACCGCGGTTCCGCCGCGGATCAGGAGGTCAATGGCAGGCATGGAGGGGGATCGGGAGTGCGATCCTTGCGGAGATCAGCTGCCCCGGTAGGTGGTGTAGGACCAAGGTGAGCAAAGGAGGGGGACGTGGAAGTTTTGGGAGGGATCCGTCACCGTGAACCGGACGGGAACGACATCGAGAAAGTTTTTCTCCTTAAAGTAGGCACCGATATGAAAGCGGAGTTCGTACTCCCCCTTCTGCAGTGAGCCAGGGGCCACGAGGGGAGAATCTGTCCGGCCGTCGGCATTGGTGGTGTGAGTGGAGAGGGGCTTTCCATCCAGAAGGAGTTCGATTTTCACGCCGGCGGCCGGTTTGCCGGAGCGGGTGTCGAGGATATGGGTGCTGAGTTTGCCGTTCATGTGACTGCGTCTTCCAAGCGAAGTCTGGCGATTTTGGCGATTTCCTCAAGCGCGGTGGTGATCTCGGTTTTCCGGTCCTGGGCCAGTCGTTGGGGAAAGGCGGCGAGGATGCCTTCCTTCTTGTTCAGGCGGGCACAAATGATGAAGGGGAATCCGAACTTCTGCCGGTAGGCCTGATTGTGGGTCCGGAATGTTTGCACCTCTTCCGGGCTGAGATTTATCAAGCCGGCGGCGGCCTGTTCCGAGGCGGATTCGGCGGTGAGGACGGCCTTGCCGACGAGATCCGGGTGGGCGTTGAGGAGGTCGAGATGGGCTTTTTCCCCGGCCTGTTGGACGGTCCGAACCATGGCGGTGTGAAGAGCCTCGAGTGAGGTATAGGGGCGACCGGCGGCGGCCTTTTCCGCCACCCAGGGGGAGTGTTCGAAGATCCCGCCCAAGCGGCGGACAAATTCGGGCACGGGCAGGGTGTTGAGTTCCGGGAGAGAGGCTTTCAAGAATCAGTACCAGGCGCGGTCGGGCATGGCGTGGAACAGTTTCCAAATTTCCAGAGCCTCGTGACGCAGAAGGGGAATGCAGCGGGGGCGGCGTTGGGTGGAGCGGCGACGCAGCTGCTTTTCCAGCGGCGTGTCGTCGAAATCGCCGTAGCGGAGGGCGTCGGCATGCGTCGCCCCGAAATAAACGCGACTGATCCGGGCCCAGAAGGCAGCGGAGTAGCACATTCCGCAGCATTCGGCGCTGGTGTAGAGGATGCAGCCGGAGAGATCGTGGGTGCGGAGGCGGCGGCAGGCGTCCCGGATAGCCACAATTTCGCCGTGGGCACTTGGATCCCGGGTGGCGAGGACTCGGTTGGAGCCCTCGCCGACGATGTGGCCGTTTTTGACGACGACGGCGCCGAACGGGCCGCCGGTTTTTTTGACGAGGCCGCTGATCCGGCCCAGTTCGATGGCCCGTCGCATGAAACGGGCGTGGGCGGAGGCGTTGCCTGAACGGCTCATCAGGGGATAGGATACCTCTTCGTCTTTCTTATGGGAGCTAAACTATCCGGTCACCGCTATGGGAAGTCCCGCGTCCGCGTGGTGAAGATTATCCGGGATGGAAAGAGGCATACGGTGGTGGAGATCAACGCTCAGGTTCTGCTGGAGGGTGATTTTGAGAGCTCCTACACCTCAGGCGACAACTCCAAGGTGGTGGCGACGGACACGGTGAAGAACACCGTCCACGTCCTCGCCAAGGACCATCTGACCCCGGAGGTGGAGCGGTTTGCCGTCCACCTGGCGAAGCATTTCACCACCAAATACCCGCAGGTGCAGAAGGCCTCCGTGGAGATCAGTCAGCGGATCTGGGAGCGGATGAAAAATCACGACCACTCCTTCACGGCGCCCGGGTCCCCGGTGCCCTGGGTGAAGGTGGAGCATGTCAGGGGTGAGAAGGAGGCGGCGGTGGTGTCAGGCGTGCGGGAGTGGTTGATCCTGAAATCGACTCAGTCCGGATTTGAGGGATATCCCAAGTGCGAGTTCACGACCCTGCCGGAAACGAACGACCGGATCTTTGCCACCGCGGTGACCGCCGGCTGGAAGTGGGCGAAAGAGCCGAAGAGCTACACGGAAGCCAACCGCAGGATCATGGAGGCGATGACCGGGCCGTTCATGGAGAAATTCAGCCCGTCCGTGCAGACGACCATGTACCAGATGGGCGAGGAGGCTTTAAAGTCCTGTCCCGAGATTTCCGAGGTGTCGCTGCAGATGCCCAACAAGCACTATCTCCTCTTCAACCTGAAGCCTTTTGGGATGGAGAACCCTAACGTGATTTTCACGGCGACGGACGAGCCCCATGGGCAAATCGAGGCGGTCATCCGCCGGACTTGAGGCCGATGGCCTCCGATTTCTTTTCCGA
>JBEANM010000081.1:0-7791 GCA_041165425.1 Verrucomicrobiota bacterium | reverse complement strand
TTCGACCCGGGCCAAGGAACGGTACTTTTCCCCGCGGACGGCGGATAACGAATGGGAGTACCGGGACCAACCGCCGGAGTTTTGGGGGCAGTTCACCACCGCGGTGAAACCGGGGGAGCACGTCCGCGTTCAGCCGTTGCTGGATTGGACCGAGTTGGATGTGTGGGAATATATCCGGCGGGAAGGCATCCCGGTGCCGAAAATGTACTTTGCACAAAACGGTCGCCGCTACCGCTCCCTCGGCTGCTGGCCGATTACCAAGTCCGTGGAGAGCAAGGTGGACACGATTGAAGGCATCATTGGGGAACTGAAAAACACCAAGACCGCGGAGCGGGCCGGCCGGGCCCAGGATCACCACGAACGCAACGCCATGCAGAAGCTCCGGGCCAAGGGGTTCCTATGAGCGGAATCGTCATGCCTCCGGCGCCCAAGCCGGTGCCGGCCGGATTCGAGCCGGCCTTTTTCCCGAAACGCATGGGAGGCGCGGCCGCCTCGGGCGGTTTGGAGGAAGCGCGGACGCGAATTGTGGTGGTGGGCCATGTGGACCACGGAAAATCCACCCTGATTGGCCGGTTGTTGGCGGACACGGATTCCTTGCCGGAGGGGAAGTTGCAGGCGGTGGAAAAGGCCTGCCGGGAGGAGGGGATGCCGTTTGAGTACGCCTTCCTCTTGGATGCGCTGCTTGAGGAGCAGGCACAGAACATCACGATCGACACCACGCGGATTGAATTTCGTCATGCGGGAAGGGCGTTTCAGATCATCGATGCTCCCGGGCACCGGGAGTTCATCAAAAACATGGTCACCGGGGCGGCCGCCGCGGATGAGGCCATCCTGCTGATCGATGCCAAGGAAGGGTTGAAAGAACAGACCCGGCGGCACGGGCTCCTGCTTTCACTTCTCGGGGTGGCCCGGGTCATTGTGGCGGTGAACAAAATGGATCTGGTGGGGTGGAAGGAGGAGCGGTTCCGGGAATTGGAAGGGCAGATTCGGGACTATCTGGGGGGACTCAAAATATCTCCCCGTGAAGTGATCCCGATTTCCGCCCGGGAGGGAAGCCATGTCAAAAACGCGGACGCGAAAAACCTCGGCTGGTATCGCGGCCCGACGCTGCTGCAGGCCCTGATGGGTGGAGACAAGGTTTCCTCCGGGGCGAGCGCTGCCCAGGGGCCCCTTCGTTTTGTGGTGGCGGCGTCTTACGGGTGGGGGATCATCTGGTTTTTTCTCCGGATCGCAAATCCAGCCGGATCCAAACCATCGAAGCCTGGGGTGAGCCGGGAGGGGTGCAGGAGCTGGGGGTGGGGCGGGCCGCGGCGATCACCTTGGAAGAGCAGATTTTTGTCGAGCGGGGCCATGTGGGCTCGCATGAGGAGCAACCGCCGGTGGAGTCACGGGAACTGCGGGCCCGGATTTTCTGGCTCGATGCGGAGCCCTTGCGGCTGCAGTCCCCCGTGCAGTTGCGTTTGGCCACCCAGACGGTGGAAGCCCGGTTGGTGGCGATCGACCGCGTCGTCGATGCCGAGAAACTGGAGCAGCGATCTGATGCAAGGGAGGAAGTCGGGCGTTTTGAAGTCGCCGAGGTCCGCATCCGGTGCCGCCGGCCGCTGGTGTATGACGCCCACGACCGGGTGGAATCCCTGGGCCGATTCGCGCTGCAGCAGGGTAGCCGATTGGGCGGCGGCGGGATTGTGTTGGAGGCCGAATATCCGGCTCGTTTGGCCAAGGCGGTCACGGGCGAGCACCTGACCTGGACGGAGGGCCGGGTTTCGACCGAGGCCCGGGCGGCGCATTTTGGCCACGAGGGCGGTGTGATCTGGTTAACCGGTCTGTCCGGTTCCGGAAAATCGACCCTGGCGGTGGCGTTGGAGTCCCTCCTCTTCCGGCGGGGCATCGCCTCCATGATTCTCGACGGCGACAACCTGCGCCACGGGCTGTGCGCTGATCTTGGATTCAGCCTGCAGGACCGGGCGGAAAATATCCGAAGGGCGGGGGAGGTTGCCCGGATGATGGCCGAGTCCGGTCTGGTGGTGATCAGCTCCCTCATTTCGCCTCTCCGCAAGGAGCGCGAGGCGGTGCGTTCCGCCTGCCATGCTTCCGGGGTGAATTTTGCCGAGGTGTTTGTCAGCGCCCCGCTGGCCGAGTGTGAGAAACGGGATCCGCGGGGTCTCTATCGGAAGGCCCGTTCGGGTGAGATCAAAGGGTTTACCGGCATTGATTCGCCCTATGAGGCCCCCGAAAGGGCCGATCTAATACTGCACACGGAAAAGGAAAAGGTGGAAGCCAGTGTGGAAACCCTGCTGCAGTTCGTGCTGGGTTTGGTGCGGTTGAAAGAGCAGGTCCGGGAAGGCTCTGCGGGACCCGGCGGGCAAATTTAAGAGTTCCGACGGGGCAGAACTTTCCATTCTTGGCCGGTCCAATGGGCAGTGCCGACACTGGCGCGGGTGAGGCGGTCCCGCAAAGCATCCGCCCAAGGCCCATCCGGAATGGGTTCGACCAGGATTTTTTCCGCTCCCGAAGCATCTGCGATACGAAGGTTTCGATAAAGCTCCCGCGCAGCGGTCTCCTGGTTTCCATCCGGGCAAAGGCAGGAGGAAAAATTCGGCATCGGTTCTGACGGCTTGATCGGCTGATCGCAAAGATAGAGCGGAGTCAGGGGGGCGTAGTGCGAGGCGAGTTGACCGGGGGAGGATTGGGCGTCCTGCGGTTTGGCGGAGCCCGATCGGATCTTGGGCGCCTGCCCGAGGACCTGAGTGATTTGGGCAGTCGAAATTCCACCGGGCCGGAGAATTTCCGGCGAATCCCCGCCAAGATAGATCACGGTGGACTCGAGTCCGACCGAGCAGGGCCCTCCGTCCAGGATGAGAGGAATTCTGCCTCCAAGTTCCTGCTGCACCGCGCGGGCATCGGTCGGACTGATGCGCCCAAAACGGTTGGCGCTGGGCGCAGCCAAAGGGTGAGCGAGGGCCCGGAGAAGTTTCCGGGCCGTGGGATGTGCGGGGCAGCGGACGGCGATCGTCTCCAGTCCGGCGGTCATCGCCGGGTCGGCCTTCGGGCCGCGTAGGAGCACAAGGGTCAAAGGGCCGGGCCAAAAGGCTTGGGCCAAAAGGATTGCGGAGTTGGGGAGGGGGGACGCAACCCAGCCCTGGGCCACCGCGAGGGTAAGATCGGGTTCCGGGAGATGGAGAATTAATGGGTCCGTGGCCGGCCGACCTTTGGCGGAAAAAATCGCGCGGAGGGCAGTGGGATTTTCAGCCATGCCCCCAAGCCCGTAGACGGTCTCCGTGGCAAAGGCGACCAAGCTTCCTTGTCGCAGAAGCGCAACGGCCTCAGCTACCCCGGCATCGTCATCGGGAAGAATTCGCGTCTCCATGGGGCAAGGATATGAGAGTTTCGGGCGCGGGAAATGCGGGACGTTTTCCTCGACTCGGGGGCGGGGGAAATCGCACGCTGGTTCGGTGAATTCTCCGGAAACATGGCGGGCGGTGGTCCGGGAGGCAGCGGCCCGGGCGGTCGGTGAGGATGTGGGTCCCGCCGATCTGACCAGCCGTCTGATTCCCGCCGAGCGTCAGGCCAAAGCCGTACTCCTGACCCGCGAGGTCTGTGTTCTGGCCGGATTGGATCTGGCTGAAGCGGTCTTCCGTGAGGTGGATGGAAATCTGAAGTGGAAAGCCTTGGCGGGGGATGGGGACGCGCTCTCGCCCGGACAAGCCGTGGCGGAGATTTCCGGTTCCGCCCGGAGCATCCTGACGGCCGAGCGCTGCGCGCTGAACTTCTTGCAGCGGCTATCCGGGGTGGCCACCCGCACGGCGGAGTTTGTGCGGGCGGCGGAGGGAACAGGGGCGAAAATTCTCGATACCCGGAAAACGACGCCTGGGCTTCGGGCTCTGGAAAAACATGCGGTCCGGTGCGGAGGGGGAGTCAGTCATCGGATGGGTCTGTATGACGCTGTTTTACTCAAGGAGAACCATCTCGCTCTCTTGGGGCCCGAGAACTTGGCGGCATGGCTGCAAAAAGCTCGCGAGGACAATCCCGGGGTGCCCCTGATCGTGGAAGCGGACAGCGTGGATTTGGCGAAAACACTGCTTTCCCTGCAACCGGACCGAATCCTGTTGGACAATCTTTCGCCGGAACAAGTGACCGAGGTCGTGCGGGAAAGGGAGCGGACCCAGTCGAAGGTCAGGCTGGAGGCTTCCGGCGGGGTGACCTTGGAGAGGGCCCGGGCCTTGGCTCAGGCCAAAGTGGATTTTATCAGTGTGGGCGCCATCACGCACAGTGCCCGGGCGATCGACTTCGCCCTGGACTGGAAACGGTAGGCTGCGCTTCCCGGCTATTTGGCCGGGGCGGTGGCCGGGGGAACGGCCGGCTGATTCATCTGGATGTTGAACTGCGTGACGATCTCTTTGGCCTCAGAGTTGTTGAGGCTGAGACGCATCAGATCCTTGGCCAGATTTTCCAGCTTATCGGAAACCAGCTTGTAGCGGGCTACGGCCTGATCGGCGTTGGCGGTCACCTGACTCACGGCGGAGCGTTCCCGCAGGATGGAAATGAACTGGACGGTGTTAACGATCAGAAGGGCACCGAGGACCATGATCAGGGGCCAGGCGCAGCAGGTGGAGGAAGGATGGGATTCGTAGGATGAGTTGGTGTCGTTCATGGCTTTATTTCCCTTCCTCCAATTTCACATTGAGCTCGTGTTTTTTGAGGAGTTCTTTGAAGGCAGCGTCTTTTTCCCCGGCCATGGCGATGCGGATACTGAGATTGCGCAGGACCATCTCCATCTGGGGCCCATTGGCCACCTGGGCCTGGACAGCTTGGATTTTGTTGATGGAACCGCGGGTGCCAAGCCCCAGAACCAGATTAGCCAGCAAAAGCAGGCTGACGGTGCCTGCCAGACTCCAAAGAAGAATTTTCTGCATGAGTAAAAAAGTGATGGAATCGGGGATAAGGGTCAAGTTTTGCGGAAAGTAGGGTCGGAATAACTTTTCGGAAAAGGAAGAGGCTCGGGAGAGAGAAACGGTGCGGGGGGGATTCGAACCCCCGGTACGGTTTTACCCGTACAACGGTTTAGCAAACCGTCGCTTTAGACCACTCAGCCACCGCACCCGATCCGGTTAAGGTTACGAAGGACCGTGAGGGTTCGCCAACCGTCATTTTCGGGCGCGGACGGAATTTGGTTCATCAGGAAGCGGATATTCCGTAGGCTTAATCGATGCGGATTTTATTTCTCGGGGATGTGGTGGCGGAGCATGGGCGGGAGGCGGTCCGGGACGTCGTTCCCAAGCTCATCGAGGAGTTTGCCCCTGATTTCATCGTCCTGAACGGCGAAAACGTGGCCGGGGGCAACGGCATCACTCCCAAACTGGCCTACGACCTGTTCCGCGCGAAGGTGGACGTGATCACGTTGGGAGACCATGTCTGGGACCAAAAGGAGATCTTCAGCTTTTTTGCCGAGGAACCGCGGCTGATCCGGCCCTTCAACTTTCCGTCCACCTGTCCGGGGAAGGGATGGATCGTGGTGAACGGGAACGGCAAGAAACTCGGCGTGATCAACGCGATGGGCCGGACCTACATGAAGATCGATGTGGATAATCCCTTCCTCTTGGTAGATCCGGTCCTCGAGGAGATTTACCGGGAGACCCGGGCCATCCTCGTCGATTTCCATGCCGAGACCACGTCGGAAAAAATCGCCTTCGGCCACGCGCTGGACGGCCGGGTATCCGCGGTCGTCGGCACCCACACCCACGTCCAGACCGCCGACGAGAAAATCCTGCCCGGCGGTACGGCCTATATCACCGATGTCGGCTTCTGCGGGGCGCACGATTCCGTGATTGGCCGGGAGAAGGGTTCGATCATTGACCGCTTTAAGACCCTTATGCCGATGAAAATGCATCTGGCCAGCGGCGGAGTGCAGGTGGATGGCGTGGTCATCGATGTCGACGAGGCCACCGGCAAGGCCACCGCCATCGAGAGGATTCAGCGTCCGCGGTGAGCCGGCCTGAGCCCCTGTCGGTTTCCGCGCTGACCGCGCGCATCAAGGATCTTCTTGAGGAGCAGGTGGGCGAGGTTTCCGTCGCCGGCGAAATTTCCAACTTCCGTCGCCAGGCCTCGGGTCACTGCTACTTCACCCTGAAGGATGAGGGATCGCAGATTCCGTGCGCCCTGTTCAAGGGCTCGGCGGCACGATTGGGACTGCAGCCGGGCGACGGGGTGAAGGTGGTGGCGCATGGGGAGGTCTCGGTCTACGAGCCGCGCGGGGCCTACCAGCTGATCGTCCGGGGCTTGGAGCCGCTGGGGAAAGGGGATCTGCACCAGCGTTTTGAGGAGTTGAAGAAAAAGCTGCAGGCCGAAGGCTTGTTTGAGGAGTCACGCAAGAGACCGATTCCCGAATTTGTGGAAAGGGTGGGAATCATCACGAGCCCGACGGGGGCAGCGGTAAGGGATGCCATCCATGTTCTGCAAAGAAGGTGCCCGCGAATCGCTCTCACGGTCTTCGGGGTGAAAGTGCAGGGGCAAGGGGCGGCGGAGGAGGTGGCGGAGGCGATTGCGGAGATGGGAAGGAGGGATTTTGATGTGCTCTTGGTGGTGCGGGGTGGGGGGAGTCTCGAAGATCTCTGGTCGTTCAATGAAGAGATCGTGGCGCGGGCGGTGGTGGCCAGTCCGGTGCCGGTAATCAGCGGAGTCGGGCATGAGACCGACTTCACCATCTGTGACTTTGCGGCCGATTTGCGGGCACCCACACCTTCGGCGGCGGCGGAGATGGTGAGCCGGCCCGATGCGGATTGGCAGGAAGAGGTGGAAACTCTCGGGGAGAGATTGAAGAGCGCGGTGCGGGATGTTCTGGAGGAAAAAAAGCGGAGAATCGGGGAGCTTGCGGGAAGCTATGTTTTCCGGGAGCCGGGAAAGATGGTGGAGATGAGTGCGCAGCGGGTGGATGAGCTGGCCGTGCAACTGCAAAGGGGTTTGGGAAACGCCTGGAGATATCGCAAGCAGATGGCGGAGGTGCTTTTGCAGAGATGGGGTGCGTTACGTCCGGAAAGGAAAGTGCGGGAGCTTTCCTTGCGGATGCAGGCGGCGGCCGATCGCCTCCGGGTTTTGGGTCCGGACGAGACTCTTAGGAGGGGATATACCTTGGTGCAGTCCCCGGACGGAAAACTGGTTCGTAACGTGGCGGCGGCCAAGAAACAAGGCGAGCTGGTGGTCCGGTTCTCGGATGGGAAACTTGGGGTTAAGGTGACCGGAAAATAATTTATCCTTTTTGGTATAAATTGATCTTAAAAAGAGTTTTACGTGTTGATTGGCATGCGTTTATGCACAACCTCATGTATCGATATGTTGGTGAGGATTTAAGGGTCCGATAAAGATATACCCTAGATAATTTGTGTATCGATGTTAAGGTGCACATTATGAAGAATTTGCGCAGATAAGTGCATTTTAATTTTAGACTTAACCAGATCGTATTTTTTGCAGAAAAACCAAATTAGATTCTCCCCTTCGATGAGATTTAGATTTCTCCTTCTTATCCTTCTCCCTTTGTGGGGGGCTCATCTTCAGGCACAAAGCAGCAGCTTCCAGCACTTCGCTTGGACCAACGACGCCACTTCGGGTATCGACACGCGCCTAACCTACACCCATGCGGTCAAGTTCGGTTGGATGGCCCCCTCCATTGTCATCAATGAGGTCAATGTGAACCGGGAAGGAGGTCCTTCCGTGGATCGTGGGGCCATCAACCAGATCGAGCTTCTGGTGATCCAAGACGGACTCAACCTTAATGGAATGGTCTTGCGGGATTTTACC
>JBEANM010000080.1:0-5187 GCA_041165425.1 Verrucomicrobiota bacterium | reverse complement strand
AAAAGGGAAAGGGCCGGCAGGGAGACGGGTTCGGCATCGGCCGGGATGGAGTTTTCAAAACGCAAACGTTCCTCAAGCCCGGCCTGTTCCAAGCGGATGTAATCGGAAATCAGACCAGCTTCCTCTTTCCAGGTCGTGGCTGCTTTTTCCCCGGCCAGCAAGGTGGCCCGCAGAAGGCGGCTTAACCTTACCAGAAGATCCCTTCCCCGCTCCGGGTCGCTCATGACAAGGGAGGCAATCCGGTTCAGCGCGTTGAAGATCACGTGGGGATGAAGCTGCGATCGCAGAATGCGTAGTTCGGTTTCACGGCGAAGGAGTTTTTCCCTTTGCGTCTGGGCCTCCTGCCGCGCGGTAATGTCCGCGGCCGTTCCGATCACCTCGGTAATCTTACCTTCCGTATCATGGGCGGTGGCCGCACCGGAAAACTCCAGCCAACGGCGACACCCTCCGCCATCCTCCAGGGCGAGTACCCGTACCCCTTTCAGCTCCGTCGGTGCAGGCCAAACTCCCATCGTTCTCCAGCCCCCTTGCCCCTTCCAAGCGCCGCCTGAAATAGCCAATCCCAACCCTGCGGCCACTTGCGGATCTCCCCACTCCATTCCCTCCCCTCTTCGCCAGCGCCAAAAAACGATCTGGTGGGCCTGGGCCGCACTATCCTTCCAACTCTGCATTTCCTGCCGTTCATCGAGGAGAGCGGCCACCCCTTGCGCGGTTCCCAAGACTCCGGCCAGCGCCAGGGCAAAAAACCCGGTAGGCATCGAGGAAAGCAACGGGTGGCCATCCGCCCATCCGAGCCCTGCCAGTAGCGCGACCAAAAAACAGGCGGTCGAGGCACCGGGGGTTCCAAACCGCATGGCCTGCCAAAACAGAATGACCAGGGGAATCAAACCCAGGGCCAAAGCCGCCGCCGGATCCAGATCTGGAATCGCCGCGACGGATCCCACCACCAGAAGAAGCGCGGTCAAAACCACCCAGCCGAAAAAAAGACGCAGGTCAAAACGGGAAAGGAAATCCGAACCTAGATGGGCCACCAAGGGTGCCACCGCCGCCACCCCAAGAGCCCGCCCGGCCCAAAGATTCCCAAAGCCGCTCCCCATGGGCTGCCCGGCCGCAAAAACTTGCTCCAAAACAGACCCCGCCAGCGTCACCCCGGCCGCCAAAGGCCAGATGACCAGGGAACGAAGGGGCGAGGGCCAAATCCGCCAATGACGAATGGAAGCCACCAAGGACGAACTCAACATAGCCTCGGCCACCAAGGCGGCGGTTTGGGGTAATCCATAAAGCAGACCCCCAAGCATCGGCGCCAAAGCCACGCCCAAGGCGGAGGGCAACATTCCCCTCCAAGCCAGACCGATCACCAGTCCCGGAAGAGGATCCCAAAGAAGGCCCTTTTCCCCGGCCAAAAGGGGGTTCCGCAGAAACCAGCAGGCCGCCCCGAGGAGAAAAAAAATCACCCAGCGGGCGGCAATCCAAAGGGTGGGAGGAAGAACAGGCATGAGGGTTTCGCGAGTTGCCCGATGCTATAGGCAGGGCTATTTCAAGAGAAGACCCACGATGAGCCTATCCTCCCCTACTCCGGATCTTGCCCAGCTTTTGGATGCCGTGATTCAGCGCGGTGCCTCGGATCTCCATCTTCAGGTCGGCCAGGCCCCGGTCCTACGAATTTCGGGAGAAATGACCCCCATGGATCTGCCCGTGCTTTCCGCGGACAATACCGCGGAAATCGTGGCGTCTATCCTCCCGCCTCATGACCAAGAACGGTTGGCCCAGCAGGGCGGCGCCGATTTCGCCATCCCACATGGCGGTTCCCGCTTCCGGGTCAGCGTCTTGCGGGCCAAGGGTAACTACGGCCTGGTCTTTCGCCTCATCCCCAGCAAGCTGCTCACCCTCGAACAGATCGGCCTGCCCTCCGCCATCACCGACCTGTTGACCCGGCCCCGCGGCCTGATCCTCGTCACCGGGCCGACAGGCTCCGGTAAGTCCACCACCCTTGCCTCCATGATCAACTGGATCAACGAAAACCGGCAGGCCCATATCATCACGATCGAGGACCCGATCGAGTACTACCACGCCCATAAAAAAAGTGTCATCACCCAGCGCGAGGTTCATGTCGATGTGACCAGTTTTGCCGAGGCGATTCGCGGAGCCCTCCGTCAGGATCCGGATGTCATCCTCGTGGGCGAAATGCGGGATCTGGAAACCATTGAGGCTGCGGTGACCGCGGCCGAAACGGGCCACCTTGTGTTCGGCACCCTCCACACCACCGGGGCCGCCCGCACGATTAATCGGATCGTGGATGCGTTTCCCGCCTCCACCAAAGAGACCATCCGGGCCCAACTTTCCACCTCCATCGTGGCGGTCATTTCCCAGGTTCTCCTCGCCAAAACCGGCGGCGGACGTGTGGCCGGCTTTGAGATCATGGTCACCACTCCCTCGATCGCCAATCTGGTTCGCGAAAACAAAATTTATCTTCTGGAATCGGAAATCCAGACCGGGGCCGAACGCGGCATGCGCCAACTGGATACCCATTTACTGGAACTCGCCCAACAAGGCTCCGTCGACCCGGACGAGGCCATCGAGGTGGCCCAGAATCCCGGAGAGCTGGCCAAGCGGCTCAACCGCTAACCCACTTTACTTCCACTTAAAACCGAAGGGGCGCAGCCCCTTGCGGAACCGCGCCCCCGATCGGCTTCCCCGCGGGGGACTTACCCCGGGGGAAAATTCTCTGCGATGGCTTAGTAGTCCATCCCTCCGCCGTGTCCGCCACCCGCGGGTGCCGGCGCTTTCTCCTTTTCCGGCAACTCAGTCACCACGGCTTCCGTGGTGAGGAGCAACCCGGCGATGGAGCTGGCGTTCTGCAGCGCGGAACGGGTGACCTTGGTCGGGTCAACCACGCCGGCCTTCAACAGGTCGACGTACTCACCGGTGGCCACGTTGTAGCCCTCGGCGCCTTTCCGGCTCTTCACTTCCTGGACCACGATCGAGCCTTCCACCCCGGCGTTGTCCGCCAAGGTGCGCAAAGGCTGCTCGACGGCGCGACGGATGATCTCCGCCCCGATCGCCTGATCTCCCTTGAGCTTCAGACCCTCGATCGCCTTCTGGCCACGGATCAAAGCCACGCCCCCTCCGGGGACGATGCCTTCTTCCACCGCCGCACGCGTCGCATGCAGGGCGTCTTCCACCCGGGCCTTCTTCTCTTTCATCTCCGTCTCGGTCGCGGCACCGACGTTGATGACGGCCACGCCGCCCGCCAGCTTCGCGAGACGCTCCTGGAGCTTCTCCTTGTCATAGTCCGAGGTGGTCTCCTCGATCTGTTTCTTGATCTGGGAGACGCGGCCCTGGATGTCCGAGCTCTTGCCGGCGCCTTCGATGACCGTGGTGTTTTCCTTGTCCACCACGACCCGCTTGGCGCGGCCGAGATCCTCCAGCGTGACGTTCTCGAGTTTGATCCCGAGGTCCTCGCTGAGCATCTTGCCACCGGTCAGGACGGCAATGTCCTCCAGCATGGCCTTGCGGCGGTCGCCGAAACCCGGCGCCTTCACCGCACAGACCTGCAGGGTGCCCCGCAGCTTGTTCACGACGAGGGTGGCCAGGGCTTCGCCCTCCACTTCCTCGGCGATGACCAGCAGGGGCTTGCCCGACTTGGCGACCTTTTCGAGCAGAGGCAACATGTCCTTCAGGCTCGAGATCTTCTTCTCGTGCACGAGAAGATAGGCGTTCTCCAGCACGGCTTCCTGGTCTTCCTGGTTCGTCACGAAGTAAGGCGAGAGGTAGCCCTTGTCGAACTGCATGCCCTCGACAACCTCGAGGGAGGTTTCGATCGACTTGGCTTCCTCCACCGTCACCGTGCCGTCTTTGCCCACCTTGTCCAAAGCGTCGGCGATGATCTCACCGATCGTCTTGTCCCAGTTGGCGGAGACGGTGGCCACCTGGCGAATGTCTTCCTTGTCCTTCACCTTTTTGCTGATCGAGGAAAGTTCCTCCACGATCGCCTCGACCGCGCGGTCGATGCCCCGCTTCAGTTCCGTCGGATTCGCTCCGGCGGTCACATTCTTGAGACCTTCCCGGTAGATCGATTCCGCCAAAACCGTGGCGGTGGTGGTGCCGTCGCCCGCGATGTCGCTCGTCTTGCTTGCGACTTCCCGGACCAATTGGGCACCGATGTTTTCATAAGGGTCCTCCAGCTCGATCTCTTTCGCCACGGTCACACCGTCTTTGGTGATCGTTGGGGAGCCGAACTTTTTATCGAGAACCACGTTGCGGCCTGCCGGTCCGAGGGTCGCTTTCACGGCCTTGGAGAGCTTCTCCACGCCACGCAAAAGCGCGTGCCGGGCGGCCTCGTCAAACATGAGTTGTTTTGCTGCCATTGTCGTATTCCTCCGGTTCAGCTCACCACGCCGAGGATGTCGTCCTCGCGCATGATCAGCATTTTCTCACCGTCCACGGTGATTTCGGTCCCGCCGTATTTGCTGAAGAGGATCTTGTCACCCTTCTTCACGTCCAACGGGATGAGTTTCCCTGCGTCGTCCCGTTTGCCGGGTCCGACGGACAGGATTTTGCCCTCCTGGGGCTTTTCCTTGGCGGTATCAGGGATGATGATCCCGCCTTTTTTGACTTCCTGCTCTTCGAGCGGTTGCACCAGCACCCGGTCGCCGAGCGGACGGATATTCACGTTTGCCATAGCTTGCGTGAGCTCCTTTCTTTTTGAGGTTTCGGTTTTGTGGTTGGGAAGGGTGGGAAACGGCCCTCGCAGGCCGCCGGTCAACTCGGCTTCTTGCCGCCCTTCTTGTCTTTGTCGACCATCTCGAATTCGGCATCGATCACGTCGCTCCCGCCCTTTTCCGGGCGGGTGCCGCGACCGGCCGCATCCGCGGTTCCCGGTTCCGAAGTTGTTTCTTGGCTGCCAGCCGCCTTGTCGGAGGCCTGCCGGTAAAGATCCGAGCTCGCCGCCTGGATGATGGTGTTGAGCTTCTCCGAAGTGCTGGCGATGGCGGCCTCATCGTCCTTCTTCACCGCCTCTTTCACCGCCGCCGCCGCCTCCTCGATCTCCTTCTTTTTCGTGGCGTCCAGCTTGTCACCCATTTCCTTGATCATCTTCTCCGCGGCAAAGGCGGTGTTCTCGGCCTGGTTGCGCTTCTCGATCTTCTCCTTGGCCTTGAGATCCTCCGCCTCGTGCTCCTTGGCCTC
>JBEANM010000079.1:0-5205 GCA_041165425.1 Verrucomicrobiota bacterium | reverse complement strand
GGAGAGCCAGAGCGACTTAATACCGAATCCTCTTACACCACCGAGCCAGACTGGTCGCCCGACGGGAAACTAATCGCCTACAGCATCAGCTCGGGGGGCGGACAAATCGGAGTCTACGACCTCTCAACCAAAAAATCCCGCATCGTGAGCCGTGGCTCTGGGCTTGAAAGCCCTTCATGGACAAGGAATTCCAGACATTTGGTCGCCTCGCAAAATGGTCATCTCGTTCTGCTTGACACTCTTACGGGGGAAACTACAAAGATACCCAACAACTTGAGCAACAACACTGAACCCAACACCAGCCGCTGAAAATATGAAATACATACCCCTATTCCTAGTATCCCTCCTTGCCATCCTCTCTGGGTGCGCGGACAAAGATAAAAAAGGCGATGGAGCTGCCTTTGGTGATGCCACAGACGACATTTACGATCAGCCCCTGCCCGAGCGCTCTGGCAACCCGGATAATGCCGACTACGAAACCCTCAAAAGCGAGACCGTATACTTCGCTTACGACAGCTTTACCATCGAAGCCAAAGAGCGGCCGAAACTCGACAAACTGGCGAACTACCTCAGCAACAATGCCAACACTAAGATCGTCATCGCTGGCCATACTGACGTTCGCGGCACCCCCCAGTACAATCTGGCCTTGAGCGAAAAGCGGGCCACCGCGGTCCGGCAGTACCTCATTGGCCTCGGAGCGAACGGCAGCAACATCAGCACGATCGGTTACGGCGAAGATCGTCCGGCCTCCGAAGGCGAATCGGATTCTTCCCATACCGACAACCGTCGCGCCTCCCCCGGTATTTTACGCTGATCGCAGGGTCGCTCCGGTTTAAAATGCCGGAAGCCTCCCCGTGATCCCCCACCCTACTTCCCGCGATCAGGCGCACCTACTTCGTCTGCCCAATTGGCTGGGCGACCTGATTCTCTCTCTTCCCGCTGTCCGCCTTTATCACTCTTGGTTGGATGGGCGGGCGCCTTTCATCGTCGCTGGTCCTGCCTCCCTCGCACCCCTGGCTCCGATCCTCCTTCCCAGCCTGGAATACCTGTCCGTTCCGCGTTGGCCGCTGGCGTTTGGCCCGGAATGCAAAAAACGTGGGGTAGGTTCCGCCGTCGCTTTACCTAACTCCTTGCGGGTGGCGCTGGAAATTCTCCCGGTGCCCTACCGGGCCGGATTCGAACGGAATTTCCGCAACTCACTTCTTTCCGAAAACCGCCCGCGTCGCACCTCCCCCTTCGGTTTCGTCCACGTGGCTGACCAATATCTCGGGCTTCTCGAAGATCTGGGTCTGCCCAAAGGGAAAAAGGAGCTGCCTGCTCCGCCAACCTCGCTGCCCCGACCGGCGGAGGCTCCCGCCCAACCCTACCTCGCCGTCTTTCCTGGTGCGGCGTACGGCCCGGCCAAGCGATGGGACCCATCATCCTTTGCCGCCGTCATCCGCGACCTCGTGAAGGAACATTCTTTCGAGCCGATCCTCATGGGCGGACCAGGCGATGTGGAATCCTGCCGCGCTGTCCGCGAGGCCTATGGTTCCGATCTTCAGGACTTCTCCGGAAAAACTACCACCCTCGATCTCGCCCACTGGATCGCCCACGCCCGCTTCGTCCTCTGCCACGATAGCGGACCGATGCACCTTGCTTCCTTCCTCCGTCGGCCCGGCGTGGCCATCTTCGGCTCCACCGAACCTGCCTGGACCGGCCCCCTGGGCGACTCTATCTCTGTCGCTCACCACAAGGTCTCCTGTAGTCCCTGCTTTCTCAAGGTCTGCCCCCTCGACCGCCGCTGCATGACCCGCCTCACCCCCGAAGAGGTGCTCAGTGCTTGCCGCCATCGTCTTGCCAAGGCATGAGCACCAAAGGCACTTCCCGCGTGATGCTGGCCATCGGGGCCTCCCGGATTCTCGGCCTCGTCCGCGAAGTTCTGCTTAACACCGTCCTTGGCGCCGGAAAGGAACTGGACGCCCTGATCGCCGCCTTTCGTATCCCCAATCTTCTCCGCGACCTTTTCGCCGAGGGAGCCCTTTCCACCGCCTTCGTCACCACCTTCTCCCAGAAACTCGCCAAGGAGGGCAAAGCTGCCGCCTACCGCCTCGCCAACAACGTCAACACCCTCCTCTTCATCGTCCTCACTGCCATCGTGGCTGTCGGAATTCTTGAGGCCGACTTTCTCGTTCACTTCTTTAATCCGGGCTTCGCCGCCGTCCCCGGAAAGTCAGAGCTGACCATTGAGCTCACCCGGATTCTCTTCCCCTTCATCCTCTTCCTCTCCCTCGCGGCCGTCTACATGGGCCTCCTCAACAGTCTCCACCACTTCGGCCTGCCGGCTCTGGCCTCGGCAGTCTTTAATTTTGTCTCCATCGGCCTCGGTCTGCTGCTGGCCTGGTGGATGGATCCCGCCTTCGGACCAAAATCCGTCTACGCCTTTTCCATCGGTGTCCTGGTCGGTGGCCTAGCCCAGTGGCTGGTGATGGTGCCGCGAGCCATTTCCGTGGGATACCACGCCCGCTGGTGGATCGACCTCAAGGATCCCGGCCTTAAACAAGTCCTGCGCCTGCTGGGACCCGCCTCGGTTGGCGCCGCCGCCATCCAAATCAACGTGCTGGTAAACGGATATTTCGCCTCCTACCTCGAGGACGGCTCCGTCACCTGCCTGAACAATGCTTTCCGCCTGATCCAGCTGCCCATCGGTCTTTTTGGCGTAGCCGTGGCCACTGTCACCCTGCCCCACCTTGCCCGCCACGCGGCACTCGACGATAAGCAGGCCCTCCACGACCGCCTTCTAGTTGGAGTCCGCCAGACCCTTTTTCTTACTCTGCCCGCCGCCATCGGCCTTTTCATCCTGGCCGAGCCCGTGATCGCCTCCATCTACCAGTACGGCCGATTTACCGCCGACGACACCGCCCGTACCGCCCTCGCTCTCAAAGGCTATGCGCTCGGTCTGGTTTCCTACTCCTGTATCAAGGTCGTCAGCCCGGCCTTCTCCGCCATCGACAAACCTGGAATTCCCCTGCGGATCAGCCTGACCGGGATCATTCTCAATATAGGAATGAACTACCTCCTCATCCGCGTCTTCAACCTCGGCATCCTCGGGCTGACACTGTCCGTCGCCTCCGTGGCCACGCTGAACATCCTCCAGTTGGCCTGGGCCTCCCAACGCCACGTGGGCACCTTTTTCCGGCCTGACTTTATGCAGGCGGTGTTGCGGATCGGCTTGAGTTGCATCGTCCTGATCGGAGCGCTCAAGGTCGGCTCTTGGCTCATCGATCCCTTCGCCGGGCCAGTCATCCTTCGCGTCGCCGGTACCCTCGCCCTCTGCACCCTCGGCGCCGGTGCCTACTTTCTCGCGGCCACCCTGCTTGGGCTTCCGGATGTGCGGATGCTGCTTCGCCGAACCGGTTCGGAAGGGGTTAAGGGGTTAAGGGGTTAAGCATCTTGGATTGTCACTACCTTAACCCCTGAACCCCTTGATCCCTTGACCCCTCAGCGAGCCATCGCCCCTCGGCCATTTTCTGCTACAAACTAACAGCAGGCGCCCGTAGCTCAGGGGACTAGAGCAGCGGATTTCTAATCCGCGGGTCGGTGGTTCGAATCCACCCGGGCGTGAGCAATCTCCCGGCGAGGGAGGTTTTTATTTTCGATGGGCCGTCGAGTTCGTGCCGTAAAAGACCACCCGATTGCTGCCCTTGGCCTGAAAGTAGGATGCCGGCGTCGATTCCGGCTTATACGGATCCGTGTGAAACTTGATCTCGGTAAAATCGTCAAAACCATCCCCATCGGAATCCTTAAGGTCCCCCGCATTCCGTGCCGGTGAAACCGGCTCTCCTTTTTTCACCCACCCTCCATTCACCCAGAAGTAACCCTTCTCCCGCATGGAAGTTTCCAGATCCAGATCCGCCCGTGCCGTCTGTTTTCTTTTGTCCTGCGCCTCCGTCACCTCCTTGGAAACCACATCCCTGGGTTGGACCCAGTACACCACTGCCGCTGGATCGTTCTCCGCAGCTAGGGGCAACCCCGCCCAAGCCCAAATGACCAAACCACGGCTCAACGTTTCCCAAGGGTGCCTTTTCACCTTCCCACCTTCCCACCCCGAAACACAGCTCTCGCCACCTCCTGGGTGCCCTCGGAAATTGGCAAATGCCCTACCCCAGCAAGCTCCTTGACCCGAGCCTGCGGCCAAGCTTCTTTCCACTCCTGCACCGACCTGCGCACCGCGGAAAAGGTTTTCTCCCCGTAGAGAATATCGACCGGCAAGACCATCCCCCGGAACTGCCCTGGGCTTCCACACTCCGAAAGCATCTTCAGATATTTCCAGACCACCCGGTGGTCCACCGCCGCGAACGACTCGGTCAGATTTGTGTCCCCCGCCCTTTTGTCCTGAAGGAAATAATTGGTGATTCCCCGCCCGATCGGATTGGCAAAGGCCGTCGCATACATCAAGGGTCCAAACACTGGAATCAGAAACAGCCGGAAATACCAAGGGCAGTAGGCAAAGGGATCAATCAACACCAACCGCGCCACCACCTCCGGTCTTCCCATCTCGCGAAGTTCCCGGGCCACAAAGGCGGTCAGAATCGCCCCGCTACAACTTCCCACCAGCACCAGATCCCGCATCCCCAACTGGACCACCTCCTCCGCCACGCTCCGGGCAACGTCTCGAAAATTCCAACGAGCAGGCGACTCCGATTCACCGCAACCGGGAAGGTCGAAACTAAAGAAAGTCCAACCCGCCGGGATCCGGTCCCAAAGAGGCCGGAAAGTACGGTGGTCCCCGCTCCACCCATGGAACCCCACGGCACCCCATAATCCCTCCCCGGTTTCATGAACGAACATGATCCGATCATCGCCCTCCCACACCCGGAAACAATCCGGACTTCCCCGAATCCGCAGACGGTTTACCCTGAGGGCATGAAGGACTCCCCGGTCGGGACGGACTGGACTTTCACGATTCTGGCCTCGGTCATCATCATCGGCCTTACCCTGACGGTTCTGATTGTCGGTTACCTCAACCTCCGCAGTCTCTAGCTCCCGCTCCCCTCCTCCAGTTTGTGTAGGACCTGGACGGCGGGATCATATTTTAAATCCGCCGCCCTCCGGTAGTACCGCATAGCCTGCACGATATCCCGATCCACCCCGGTCCCCTGCAGGTAGCAGTTGCCCATGCGATAGAGTGCCGCCGGATACTCTTGGTCCGCCGCTTTCTGGAAC
>JBEANM010000078.1:0-5293 GCA_041165425.1 Verrucomicrobiota bacterium | reverse complement strand
TCCAACCCGGCAAATCTTCTTGAGGTTAGCCGGCGCCTTCTTCTTGGATTTTTTGGCCGGCCCGCGGGCTCCGCCCTATGAAGAGCCCGATTCTGCTCCTTGGTAAAAATGGTTACCTCGCTGGCTTTTTCCTGCGTTATTTCCAAAAAAACTCTGTCCCTCATCTGGCGCTGATGCGGTCCGATCTTGATTTCTCCCAGCCGGCTCTGCTCCGGGATTTCTGCCTCGGCCAAAAACCTTCCTTGGTGATTAACTGTGCCGGTTTCACCGGCAAGCCGAACGTGGACGCGTGTGAAACCCAGAAAGAGGCGTGTCGTTTTGGCAATGTCACGGTGCCCGTCCGGATAGCGGAAGTCTGTCGCGATCTCTGCCTCCCCTTGGCGCAAATCTCGTCTGGCTGCATTTATCAGGGCTCCCGCGATCCCGGGGATCCTTTTTCCGGCTTCCGGGAGGAGGATCCCCCCAACTTCTGTTTTTCCTCGCCCCCCTGCAGCTTCTACAGCGGTACCAAGGCGGAAATGGAGGACAGACTACGGGGCTTCCCCCAACTGTTTATCTGGCGCCTTCGGATGCCGTTTTGGCATGTGGATGAACCTCGCAATCTGCTCAGCAAGCTGATCCGCTACCCATCCATCCTGGAGGGACGCAACTCCCTCTCCCAAGCAGAGGAATTTGTCTCGGCCGCTCTCCGCCTCTGGGAAAAGCGCGCGCCCTTTGGCACGTATAACGTTTGTAACCCGGGCTCCATCCTCACCTCAGGGATTTTGGCCAAACTGACCCGCGCAGGAATCCGTCAAAGCAAGTGGCAACTCTACGCCGACGAGGGAACTTTCCTTCAGGAAGGCCATGCCCCGCGCTCTGCCTGTGTTCTCGACACGTCCAAACTGCAGTCGTGCGGAATTTCCCTGCTGCCGGTGGAAGAGGCGCTGGATGCAGCCCTGGCGCGCTGGCGGGCTGCCTAGGCCGGACGCGCCGCCGGCAGGACTTGCTGAAACAGAGTTTCATACTGGTCGGCGACCGCATCCCAGTTGTAGCACCCTTGGGCCCGGGCCAAGGCACCCGCCCTCAGTTCTTCCAAACGCGCCCCGTTTGCATCCAGTTTTTGGAGAGCCGCCGCCAGCGACTCCTCCGGGTTTTCCGGCGCAAAAGGCTCCCCCGCCTCGCCCAGAACCTCCCGGCTGGCTGGACAATCCTGAAAGACGATCGCCGCCCCAAACCCCAGCTGGTCCACCAGAACCACCCGGGTGGCTTCGATCGCCGCCGGCAGGACAAACATTTTGGCGTGCAGCGATAGCTCGCGGTAGCCGTCTCCATAAATGGCTCCGGCAAAGATCGCATTGCTGGCCGCAGCCCGCTGGCATTCTTCGTAGTAGCGCGTCTCGTAGCCGTACGAGCCCACGATCACCAACGGCGTCTTCACCCCCGATCTTTGATGGGCCCGCACCAAAAGATCGACGCGGTTCTCCGGCGAGATTCTCCCCACGCAGAGAATGTAGTTTCGGTCGCGCAGGCCGAGGCGCTCCAAGGTTTCGGCGGACTGGGGCCGTTCCGCCAGGGGAGACCCGTAGCCAATCAGATCGGGGGTGAAGTTGTAGGTCTGCCGGTATCGTTTCTGGATTGCGGTGTTGTCGGCGATCACCCGGTCCGCCAGGCGGGTGGCCCAACGCTCACTTTTGCGTAGCCACCAGCGGGCAAACCAGTGCCATTTGGGACGCCGAAAATCATCCCCGTCCACGTTGATCACCACCCGGCTCCCGCCTAGATGCAGGAGCCAGGAAGCCAGCGCATTGCCGACTCCGCAGAGATAAACGAGCTCAAACCGGTGCGCGATCGCATGCCCGCAACTAAGCAGGGTGTGCGTGATGGTCTCCAGGCTCTTGGTGCGGATCGCCGGCAGGTAGACCAGCTTCATGCCTTGAAATTCGCTCGGCCGCTCGGGGTAGAGATGGGACCGACAATAGACCGTAACTTCCCAGCCACGCTTCACCAACCTTGGCCCCAGCTCCTCCACAAAGGTTTCAAAGCCCGAATAACGCCCCGGAATTCCGCGGATGCCAAGAAAAGCGATGCGCCGCTTGCCTTTTGCCGGCGGGCCCAGCCAGCGGTCTCGCAGGATATAGAAGAGAAATAGACTGTTGAATTTGAGGTAGCGGGGAAGCAGACGCCTAGGTTCCTGGAGGAGCCGATAAAGCCAAGTCAGGCCGGCTTTTTGCATCCACGCCGGAGCAAAAGCCCGGCGACCTGCCAAAAGCTCAAAGGCGTCTCCCACCGCCAAGAAGACACCTTGTTCATGGCGTGGCAGGTTCTTTGCGATCCAGCGCTCCTGCCGGTCTCCTCCCAGCGCCACCCAGATAAAGTCGGCCCCGGACTTTCGGATAATTTCAGCAAAGTCCTTTTCATCCTTTTCCGTCCAGGCGCGGAACGGCGGGGAGAAGGTCCCTACGATATCCACCTTGGGTTGGATCTGGCGGCACGCCTCGCTGAGTTGCCGGAGGCAGGCCTCGGTGCCTCCGAAAAAGAAATGCTTCCACGGCCGCGGCAGGTGTCGGATCGCCTCCTGCATGAAATACGGTCCATACACCCGGTCCTTAAGATCGGCTCCCTTTTGCCGCATCGCCCAGACCAGCGGCATTCCGTCCGGCAACAGCACGTCGAACTTCTCCAGGGCCTGCTTGAAATCCGGCCGCAACCGGGCCAAGGCCACGATGTGGGTATTGCAGGCCGCGACGGCCCGCGCTTTGCCTTGGCGATGCAAATGCTCCAACGCCTGCACTGCATTCCCGTAATCGGTCTCGGCCAAGCCAAGGCCGAGCACATTCACCGTGCTGGGAAATGAAGCCATGGGTGGATCCAAGCCGCCTGGGCCAAAGGCTAGGCGCCACGCTCCTTGGAAGTGTCTCTCGCATCAAATCGGGCCACCACGATTCCCACGAACATATTTCCCCCAAAACCCCCAAGCCCGTCCAGCGCCGCATAGGTGACGCGGATGGCCGAAAGTTTGAGGGCACTATCCGGCAACCACCGGAAAAGCCGCAGCATCGCCAGGGAGTGGTCCCAGAAACGAAGGGTGCGGACATGAAATTCCTTACCCACCAGATAGCTGGAAACTACCTTCACAAACATGCGGCGATCCCAGCGAAAAACGAAGTTTTCCTGGCCACCCTCCCGCTCAATTTTTGTTCCAAAAAGGCGGGCCACCATTCCTTCATGAGGCTCAATTACCACCACCGCCCGGCGGGCCACCCGGAGCATTTCCGTGATCCCCAAAGCGGGGTTTCTGAGATGGTGAATGCCGTCCTGGACCAATACCAAGTCGAAAGAGCCATCGACAAAGGGCAGTCGCTGGGCGTCACAAGCTGTGCCTCGCAAATCCGGATCCCTTTGCCTCATCACTTTCAACAGGGTCGGGTCAAACTCGGAGACCGTAACGTGGCGAAACCCTTGCCTGCGAAAAAGCGTCCCCTCCCCCCCAACCCCCCCACAGACCACCAAGACCTTGCCCCAATCTGCAGGTTTCGAGCCCGTCCACCGCAAAAGCTCGTGCATCGCCTTGGTCTGACGGCGGTCCCGTAGGTACCGGGTCAAGGGATCTGTGGTATCGTGAAAGGCCCAGCGAGCATCTGTCGCGGCCAGTCGCGGCGGACACGTTGGCCGGGAATCAAGACGCTTCATGATTGTTTAATTTACCTAGAGAACGGGGTATTTATAGAAAATTTAGTTGTCGAAGTTTCTGCGGCTGTGCCTTGGATTTAAAGCCAAGTAGCCTTAAACTTGCTTTGGATGAACGCCGAGGATCTCAAAAGCATCTTAATTAAAACGGGATTATTTCTGGCTGCTGTCTTTCTGGGTGTGTTTGTAGCTCCCGAGGAACCATTTTTGGTAATCGGCATTTGTTTAGGATTTTTCGTGCTGATCGCCTTAGGAAGATTCGGGCGAGGTTTATGGGTTATTTTCCCCCTTTCATCGGGATTTTCCGGAGCCATAAATTTGATTCCGGGCGGCATGACCCCCATCCAAATCAGTTCTCTGGTTCTCGTTTTTATGTGTTTATATTTGCTTAAGGCGGATGCCTCGTTTCGTATTCGTTTCGGTCCCGGCTGGTTTTTTTGGCCACTATTACTTCTGAATTTGATTTTAATCTACAAATGGATTCGGACTGGTGATCTGGGATTAAATATTCTTGGATCTAAACTCGTTGGCGGCAAGGGATACCTTCAGTGCAGTCTTCCTTTTTTAGGTTACGTCGCAGCCATCTCAATGTTTCAACCCGGCAAGCTCAAGCCCTGGAAGATCCCGCTCTTTGTGATGGCCGGTTACTTTTTCGATACCTTGGTGTTTGGAATTTCAAGTTTTTTCCCGTTTACCGCCCGGCATATATTTAGGTTTTATGATGCGGTAAATATCGAAGCCTTTCAGGCCCTTGAAGTTAGTCAGACGGCTGCCTTGAGCGAAGGTTTTATGGTGCGCTTTCATCAATGCGGGCATTTTGCCTACGTTCTCTTGGCGGCCTTGCAAGTGTATCTTCCATACAAGCGTTGGTGGGGAATCCCGAATATTCTCATTGGCCCAATCGTCCTTCTTATTTCGTTTTTTCTTTCGGTAGTTTCTGGGTTCAGAAATTTTTTGGTTCGCTACGCCGTTGTGGGTGCAATCGGTGTTTGGCAGTCTTTTGGTTTATTTTCTGTGTTCCTGACCCTGCCCATAATTGCGAGTGTTTTCCTACTTTGCGCGGGCCAGGGCTCTTTATTCCAGCTCCCTAAAGTAGTTCAACGCACCTTGGTTTTTTTGCCTGGCGATTGGGATCCCGCTATTAAAAAAAGTGCGGGAGAGTCTGCGGAATTTCGGAAAGACCTTAGACGAGTTTATTTCAGTGAATTTTTTAAGCCGGACAACTTCTTGGGCGAGGGATTTTTGTATAACCGGGGCGATTTGGAATACAGTCAAGAAACATACTGGAAACGCGTTGGATACACCCGGCAAATGGAGGAAGATGACACTTACCGGGGTTTTATTACTCGTAGGGCTCACCACGAGGGAATCTTAAATATTCACCACTTGACCGGTCATGTGGGTACATTGATTTGGCTTGTTTTTGGCGCTCTATCTCTTTTTTCTTGCGGGCGCTTTTTGGCACGAGTTCCGCTCAGTCAATCTTCCTTAACCGCTCATTTTGGAGCAACGTTAATTGTTGTAACTGTTCTTACCTATTGGTTTCTTTTTGGGAGTTTAAAGGAAATGGTCCCGTCGATTTGCGCCTTCGCATTTTGTTTTTACGCCGGGTTGAAGGATTATT
>JBEANM010000077.1:0-6557 GCA_041165425.1 Verrucomicrobiota bacterium | reverse complement strand
TCCCGCATCCGGTAGGTCCCCTTTAACTTCTTCACCGTGGCGTCGCTCACCAGCATCTTGGCGCCGTACTGTTTACAGGCCGTCTCCAGCCGTGCAGCCAGATTCACCCCGTCCCCGATCACCGTGTAGTTCATCCGCTTGGGGGAGCCGATATTCCCGCTGACAATCTCATCCGTGTTGATGCCCAGACCCATATCGATCGCCATCATTCCCCGTTGTTTGCGGGCAGCATTGAAACGGTCGAGCTCCTGCAACATCCCGATCCCCGCCCGGACGGAACGGTCGGCATCATCTTCCCGCGGCAAGGGCAAACCAAAAACCGCCATGATCGCATCCCCGATGAACTTATCCAGCATGCCGCCCTCTTTCTGGAGACAGTCCACCATCAGGGTGAAGTATTCGTTGAGCAGACCCACGGTTCCTTGGGCCCCCAAGCTTTCCGTCAGGGTGGTGAAACTGCGCACATCGGAGAACAGCACCGAAGCCTCACTGATGTTGCCGCCCAAGGCATCTTTGCCGGAGGCCATCAGCTGATCGGCGATCGCCGGATCCATGTAGCGGGCCATGGTCCCCTTCATCCGCTTTTCCTCGCTGATATCTTCCACCATCAGCAGGGAGCCCAGCGGCTTGTCCTTCACGCTGATCAGGGGCAGGACGCTAACGTTGGCGGAGGTCTTCTCCCCGCCCCACTGCATCTCGGCGTCCATGACCAGCGCCGGCTCCTTGGACTCCGTCGTGGACCGGATCTTCTCCTCAATCCAGGCATTCTTTCCGATAAAGAACTCCGCGGCTTTTTTCTTCAGGATCTCTTTCGCGTTGGTTTTCAGGATCCGGTAGCCCGCCTTGTTACAGGTCTGGATCACCCCTTCCTCGTTCAGGGTCACCACGGCGTTCGACATACTCTCGAGCATCGACTCGGCGTAGTTCTTCATGTTCTGGACATCGTCGAACAGCTTCGCGTTCTCCAAGGCCACCGAGACCTGGGCGGTAAACGCTTTCAGCTTGGCTTCGTCCTCATGGGTGAAGGCCCCACCCCGCTTGTTCAGGACCTGCGTGGCCCCAATCACCTTGCCGGCCTTGTTGATGACCGGGGTGCAGAGAATGGAGCGGGTGAAAAAGCCGGTCTTTTTATCGAAACCCGGGTTGAAGCGTAGATCGGCGTAGGCGTGCTGGATATTGACCGTCTGCCCGCTGGTGAACACGGCGCCCGCAATCCCCAGATGGTTTGGAAAACGGATCTGGGTCGCTCCATCGTTAATGAAAAGGGTCGACCGCTCGGCGTGCAGCAACCGGGTGATGGTGCTGATAATCTTGGACAGCAGGCTGCCCAGCTTGATTTCCCCGGAGATTTCCGAGACCACGCTGAGAAACTCCGCTTCTTGGGCTTTTTCCTTTTCGGCCAGCTCCATCAGAAGACTTCTCTGCAGGGAAACGGATGCCTGCGTGGCCATCGCCTCCAGCAGCTTGAGATCCTTGGAGGTGAAATGGGCCTCTTTGGTGCCTTTCCGGTTCAGCACCTCCACTACCCCGATAATCTCCCCGCGCACGGTGCGAATCGGGGCGCAAGCGATGGACTTCGTGCGGTATCCGGTCTGCTCGTCCACGGTCTTGTTAAAGGAAGGATCCTTATAGACGTCCTTCACCACCACCCCCTTGCCGTTTTGAAAAACTTTTCCCGCGATGCCGGTGTTGTTGAGGATCCGGATCTCCCGCTTAAGCCCGCCGACGGTCACCCGGCTGTACAACTCCTCGGTGGCCGGGTCATTCACGAAAAGGGTGCCACGATCCGCCCCCGTGGCCTCAGTGACCAGCGCGACCAAGGTTTCCAGCTGCTCACTTAAGGTCTGCCCGTCGGCGACCTTGCGGGCGACTTCCAGCAGGATTTTGGCTTCGGCCAGGGAAAGGCCGTCCACCGGGCTCTTACTTTTGGGCACGTTTTGCCTCCAGCTCGGCACGGATGTTCTGGATGGTTTTCTCCAGCTCCGCCGTCTCATCCCGATGGATCCGCTTCTGCAACTGCTCCGCCTCCGCGTGCCGGGCCCGCTCCACCTCCAGTTGGTCCCGCACCGCCTGCACGGAAGCCTTCGACTGCCTCGCCTCCTCGGCCGCCTGGGCCAAAACCCTCTGGACGGCCTCCTCTCCCGCGGCCTTCCGCCGCTCCAGTTCGACCCGCATCTCGCCGATGATGGCCTTGAAATCGCGAATTTCGGTTTGGGCGTCCGCCACCGCTTGGGCCACTTCGGAAGCGGTGCCGGCCTTCTGTTTCTCCAGGGCCTCCCTCAGCGCCGCCACCGTCTCCTTCAGATTCCGGATCTCCAGCTCCTTTTCCATCTCTTGGGAGAGTCTGGATTCCGGGCTGTCAAAGGTCAGGAGCATCGTAAAATTCTAAGTCCCGCCGGAGGGAAAAACAAGCGGACCGGCCGATTACCAAATAAAGGACTTCTCCTGGGCGATGATCTTGCCGTCCCGCACGATGGAAATACGCCAGGAGTTCACCACCCCGCCGCGCAAATAGTCGTCACCCACCACCTGGATCACCGTCTTTTCATACCCGTCGAAATTTTTGTACTCCTCGGTCTTGGTCATCACCCGTTCGCGGGTGTTGGCCTGCCGATAATCCAGCCGGATGGTCAAATCCGCGGGGGCCCCGTCATTCTGCCAATTGATCACGAAGATATTCCCCTGCCGACCTTCCACGTCTTTTTTCAGAATGGCGCCGTGATTCCAGTATTTTTTCTCAAAATCCAGCATGGGATTTCCCGTGCGCCGGACCAGGGGGTCGTTGCGATAGGTGTAAATCTTGTTGAGGCTGACCGACTCATCCAGCGATACGGGCAAGTCGCTGGTCATGCCGTCGGGGGGACGGGTCGCAGTCGTGCTAGGCGTCACCATGTTGGTGGTCGGCTCCACTTGGGCAGGTCGGAAGTCCGGGACCTCCTTGGTGTCCTCCTGGGCCTGAACCCAAGCGACAAAAATGGCCAAGTAAGCCACTGATAAGATTTTACGCATTTCATCGTATTTAATCTCCCCTTGCCCCCACCGTCAAGATTCCGGATGGTTGGTGAATATTCCTTAATTTGTGACCCGCGGATCCTCCGCTAGTCTTCGCCTCCCATGGCGAGCTCAGGATCCATCCGCATCGAAGGCGCCCGCCAAAACAATCTGCGTAATCTCACCTTCGATCTTCCCTTGGGGATGTTCCATGTCCTCACCGGACCGTCCGGATCTGGAAAATCCTCCCTCGCCTTTGACACCCTCTACGCCGAAGGCCAGCGCCGCTACGCCGAAACCTTCAGCCCCTACACCCGCCAGTTCCTGGAAAGAATGGACCGGCCCCGCGTCGACCGGATCGACGGCATCCCGCCGGCCATCGCCCTCGGTCAGGCCAATCCTGTCCGCTCCTCCCGCAGCACCGTTGGCACAGTCACGGAAATCGCCGACTACCTCAAACTCCTCCTCCCCCGCCTCGGCGAACTCTCCTGCCCCGACTGCGGCGAAACCATCCGCCCATGGACTCCCCACTCCATCCTGCAGGATCTTGGGAAAAAGTTCCCCGGGAAGGAGCTCTGGCTTCTCTTCCGCGTTCCTTTCCCAAAAAAAACTCCGGCGGATGAAGCGGCCGCCTTCATCGCCCGGCAGGGGTTCCGGCGCGTTCTGCTGGACGGGGTGGCCGTGCGCCTCGACGAAGCCGAGGGATTGGCCCAGCTGGCCCATGCCCTCCGCCACTGTCCGGAGGAAAAACTGCTCCTGCCGGTGATCCAGGACCGGATTGCCTTGTCGCCCGATCGCCGCGCCCGCTTTTCTGAAGCCCTTACCTCCTGCCTGCGCTTCGGCCAAGGCACCGCGGCCGTGGCCTTGGCCGAAAAACCCAAGGATTTCCAACTCTACTCCAGCCGATACTACTGTGCCCGGGACCAGCGGGAGTTCCACGAGCCCACCCCGGCCCTCTTTTCCTTTAACCATCCTATCGGTGCCTGTCCCCTCTGCCGCGGATTTGGCCGGGTGGTGGAAATTGATGACCAACTCGCCCTGCCGGATCGCTCGCTCTCCATCGCCGGCGGGGTGGTGAAACCTTGGCAAACGCAAAGCTTTGAGGAGTGCCAGCGGGACCTGGAAAAAGCCTGCCGCCGCTACCGTATTCCCCTCGACACCCCATTTTCCCAGCTGACGGCCGAACAGAAAAAGTTCGTTCTGGAAGGCGAAGGCGGAGCCACCCGCGAGCTGCACGAGCTCTGGGACTCCGGCGACTGGTACGGCGTCCGCGGATTTTTCCGGTGGCTGGAAACCAAGACCTATAAGATGCACGTCCGGATTCTCCTGGCCCGCTACCGGACCTACCGAGCTTGCCCGGATTGCGGGGGCTGCCGCTACCAACCCCAAACCTCCTCCTGGCGGCTGGGCGGAAAAACCCTCCCCGAAATCAACGCTCTACCCCTCAGCGAACTCGCCGAATTTTTCGCGAAAATCAAAACCCGGGATGACTCCGCCCTGACCCCGTTGGAAAATATTCGGAAACGTCTCCGCTTTCTTCTCGGGGTAGGGCTGGGCTACCTCACCCTCGACCGCGCCACCCGCACCCTCTCCGGAGGAGAACTCCAGCGGGTCAACCTGACCGGGTGTCTGGGCACCGGCCTCACCGGCACCCTCTTCGTCCTCGACGAACCCAGCATCGGACTCCATCCCCGCGACACCGACCGCTTGCTGGGCCTCCTCCGGGAACTCCGGCAATCCGGCAACACCGTCCTCGTGGTAGAACACGATGAATCCGTCATTCGCGCCGCAGAGAACATTCTCGAGCTCGGCCCCGGCTCTGGCGCGGAAGGCGGCCGCCTCCTTTATGCCGGACCACCCGCCGGCCTCCTTAAGGTCAAAGAGTCGCCTACGGGGGCCTACCTCTCCGGCCGCCAATCCGTACCTCTTCCGGAAAACCGCCGTCCCTGCCCCGGAAAAAATCATCCTTGGCTAAAAATCCGCGGCGCCACGCGCCACAACCTTCGGAACCTGGATTTCTCCTTCCCGCTACGCCGGTTGGTGGCGGTTTCCGGTGTGAGCGGATCCGGCAAAAGCACCCTCGTCCACGAAATCGTCCATCAGGCCCTGCTCCAGCACCTTGGCCGCCCCGTGGAGGAACCGCCCCAGCTGAAATCCATCGAGGGTCTGGACGAGATCTCCGATGTGGTTCTGGTCGACCAGTCCCCGCTCAGCCAGACGCCCCGTTCCACTCCGCTCCTTTATCTCGACATCTACGATGCCGTCCGCGAGCTCTTTGCCTCCACCGAAGAGGCCCAAAGCGCCGGTCTGGCCGCTTCCGCCTTCTCTTTTAATGCCGGAGGCGGCCGCTGTGAGCGCTGCGGGGGCATGGGCTACGAAAAGGTCACCATGCAGTTCCTTTCGGATGTCTTTGTCACCTGCCCCTCCTGCGAAGGCCGCCGCTTTCAACCCCACGTCCTCGCCGCCTCCTACCGCGGCAAAACCATCGACCAACTCCTCGACATGACAGCCGCCGAGGCTCTCGCCTTTTACTCCTCGGCGGAGGACCTCACGCCTCGGGCGCGCGAATGTCATCAAAAGATCTGCGCTTCCCTCCAGCTTCTCACCGAGGTCGGTCTCGGCTACCTCCGTTGCGGCCAACCCCTCAGCCAGCTTTCCGGCGGAGAAGCTCAGCGTCTCAAACTGATCGCCCATCTCACCCAAACCTCTTCGCCCGGCGAAAAACCTCGGCGGGGTGGACGCAGAAAAAAACTCCCCACCGGTTCTCCCCTCCTGATCCTCGACGAGCCCACCACCGGCCTGCACCTCGACGATGTCCGGCTCCTCGTCTCGCTTCTGCACCGGTTGGTCGAGCAAGGAAACTCTCTTCTGGTTATCGAACACCATCTCGACGTCGTCAAAAATGCGGATTGGGTTCTCGACCTCGGCCCCGAAGCAGGACAGGACGGGGGCCAACTCATCGCCGCCGGCACCCCGGAGGTGGTTGCCACCTGCCGAAAATCCCATACCGCCTCTTTTCTCGCTCCCCTCCTGCATCCGTCCCGCCCCTCCCGGCTACAGGAGTTGCCCGCCCAGTCCAAAAACGGACATTCCGCCCCCGCGGAAATCACGGTCTGCGGTGCCCGACACCACAATCTGAAAAACCTCAACGTTTCCATCCCGCGCGATAAAATGGTCGTGGTTACCGGCCTCTCCGGCTCCGGCAAATCCACCTTGGCTTTTGATCTTCTCTTTTCCGAGGGCCAGCGCCGCTACCTCGATTGCCTCAACACGTACGCCCGTCAGTTTGTCGAACAAATGGAAAAGCCGGATGTCGACTCGATCTCCGGCCTGCCTCCCTCCGTGGCCATCGAGCAGCGCACCACCCGGGGTGGGCGCAAATCCACCGTCGCCACCGTCACCGAACTCTACCAGTTTCTGCGGCTGCTCTATGCCAAGCTCGGCGTTCAGCACGACCCCGACACCGGCGAAGCCGCCATCCGGCAAACTTCTGGTGACATCGTCCAACGCATCCGCCGGCAACTCCGCTCCCAGAAAAATCTCAGCCTGCTCGCCCCCTTGATCCG
>JBEANM010000076.1:0-5327 GCA_041165425.1 Verrucomicrobiota bacterium | reverse complement strand
GGTGTTGGGATCGGTGGTCGGTGTTGTGGGTGCTTGGTTGGTCTTGGTCAACCGAAACGCCTTGGCCGATCTGATCGCCAAGGTTAGCGGGCAGGAACTGTTTCCGCCGGAGATTTATCACTTCTCCTCCTTGCCGGTAAAATATGACCCCGGTGTTTTTCTCGGGGTGGCGGCCGCGGGCCTCGCCCTCAGTGTCCTGGCTGCCTTGTTGCCAGCTTGGGCTGCGGCACGGACGGAACCTGCCGCCAACCTAAAACGATCATGAGCACCCCCTTGCTTGAAGTTCGTGACCTCCATAAGAGCTACCAGCTCAAGGGAAGGGAGCCGCTGGAGATTCTCCATGGCATCGATCTGAAGCTTGAGGCGGGGGAGTGCCGCCCGGTCTGCGGGCCGTCCGGGGCCGGGAAATCCACCCTTCTACATCTGCTGGGCGGGTTGGAAAATCCCGACCGCGGGGAAATTCTTTGGAAAGGCGAGAGCACCCGCGGATGGGATCGCGCTAGGTGGGCGATCTGGCGGCGGAAAGCGGTCGGTTTCGTGTTTCAGTCGTACCACCTGATCCCCGAGCTGACGGTGGAGGAGAATGTGCGGCTCCCAGCCATGCTGGCCGGGGTTCATCTGGGCGAGACTTGGGAGGATCTGTTGGATGAAGTTGGCATGACCCTCCGCCGGGATCATCTTCCGGCCGAGCTTTCCGGAGGGGAACAACAGCGGGTGGCGGTGGCCCGGGCCTTGGTGCTCGAGCCGGAACTGATCCTGGCCGATGAGCCCACGGGAAACCTGGATGGGGCCTCCGCTTCGGCGGTGCTTGATTTGCTTGTGAAGATGGTGCGTCACCGGCAAAAATCTTTACTTCTGGTCACGCACGACGAAACCGTGGCCGGGCGGGTGGGAACCCCGCTCCGGATCACGGACGGAAGGCTGGCCGAAACCCACCTATGATCATCTATATCGACGGAAAATTTTACCCCGAGGAGGAGGCCAAGATTTCAGTCTTTGACCACGGCCTCCTGTACGGCGACGGCGTCTTTGAGGGCATCCGTGCGTACGAGGGCCGGGTCTTCAAGCTGGAAGAGCACCTCCGCCGGTTGGAGGATTCCGCCAAGGCCATTCTGCTCAAAATCCCTCTCGACCGGGACGAGATGCGGGCCGCCGTGCTGGAAACCTGCAAAAGGAACAAGATGAAGGCCGGGTATCTCCGGCTGGTGGTCACCCGCGGGAAGGGGTATCTCGGGCTCTCTCCGGACCGTTGCAAAAAGCCAACCATCATCATCATTGCCAGCGAGCTGGAGTTGTATCCTGAGAAGTATTATCGCGAGGGCTTACGGGTCGTCACCGTACCCACCTGGCGGAACTCCCCGGCCGCGCTGGATCCGGCCATCAAGTCCCTGAACTACCTGAATAACATTCTCGCCAAGATCGAGGGCCAGCAGGCTGGGGCGCAGGAGGTGATCCTTTTGAACCCGCAGGGGATGGTGGCGGAATGTTCCGGGGATAATATTTTCCTAATCCGGGACCAAGTTCTCATTACCCCGAAGCTTTCCTCCGGGGCACTCAACGGGATCACCCGGAATACGGTTCTGGAGATCGCCCAAGAAGCCGGTTGGAAGACGCGGGAGGATGACGTCCGGAGGTACGATCTTTTCACCGCGGAGGAAATGTTCCTCACGGGAACCGGGGCCGAGGTCATTCCCGTGGTGGAGGTGGATGGTCGCATCATCGGTACGGGAAAACCTGGTAAACACACCGCTGACCTGATTCGTCGCTACCACAAGCTGGTGACCACCACGGGGACGAAAATCCCCGCCTGACGCGTGCCGTGGATTGCCAGAAGTGCGCCCGCAAGCCTGCCACGGTCTTTATGACCACGGTGGTGGGTGGGGAGCTGAAGAGGACCGATCTCTGTGAGGATTGCGCCCGTGAGAGCGGTGCCGTCCATCCCTCCGGATTTCTTTCTGCCGATGCCCTCATAACCCACCCGGCAACGGCGTCGGCTCCCGGGGTGGAGAAATGCCCCGCCTGCGGGTATACGCTGGAGAGTGTCCAGAAGACCGGTCGGCTCGGCTGCGGGGTCTGTTACGAAAAGTTCTCGGCTTCATTGCGTGAGGCGTTGCAGGAGTCACAAAAGTCCCTGACCCACGTGGGCAAACGTCCCGGCAGGGAAAAGGCCGGACGGGAAGAACTGGAGGCGGAGCTGGGCCATTTGATTCAAACCGAACAGTTTGAGGAGGCGGCCAAGGTCCGTGACCGGATCGCCAAACTCAAGCCCGGTAGCCGGAAAGGGAAAACGGAATGAAGGTTTCCCTCGAATGGCTGCGGGAGTGGTGCGAATGGGAGGGCACGCCTGCGGAGGTGGCCGATCGTTTTACCCGCAGTGGAACGGAACTGATCTCGATGCAGTCCACCGGATGCCAGGTGCCGGGGGTGGTGACGGCCAAGATTCTGGAAAAGAAGCCCCATCCCAACGCCGATCGGTTGACCCTTTGTCAGGTGGATGACGGCAGCGGCCCGCGGCAGGTGGTCTGCGGCGCCAAGAATCATCAAGCGGGCGACATCGTCCCGCTGGCGAAGCCCGGGACAACCTTTCCGGACGGGATGACCATCAAATCGGCGAAACTGAGAGGGGAAAGCTCCGAAGGAATGCTTTGCTCCGCCAAAGAGTTGGGTCTCGCGGAAGATGCGGAGGGGCTTTTGCTACTCCCCAAGGAGACCGCTCTGGGGCTTCCGCTGGAAAAGCTGTTCCCCGGCGAGACGGTGTTGGAGTTTGAGGTTACCCCAAACCGGGCGGATTTGGCTTCGATCGAAGGCATGGCGCGGGAGTTCATCGTCCTCGGAGCCAAAGCCAAGGACCGGAGCCCCATTCAGGCTCCAGCCGCTGGGCCTCTGGCGGGGTGGAAAGTGGAAGTGGCTGACGCCAAGGATTGCCCCCGCTACTCGCTAACCGCGATCTCGGTCAAAAGCGGAGTCGACTCCCCCGGATGGATGAAACAGAGGCTGTCGGCATCTGGCATGCGTAGCTTGGGGTTGCTGGTGGACGTGACGAATTATGTGCTTTTGGAGATGGGGCAACCGGTCCATGCGTTTGATGCCGCCAAGATCCGGGGCAACACGATTCAAATCCGCCGGGCCAAGACCGGAGAAAAAATCTCCGGCTTGGATGGTGGGGTCCATGAGTTGACGCCGCAGGATCTGGTCATTGCCGATGCCCAGGGCCCCGTGGCTTTGGCCGGGGTGGTTGGGGGTAAGGAAAGTGCCGTTGGGTCAGCCACGCAAAAGATCCTTTTGGAGTCCGCCCGCTTTCATTCCGGCACGGTGCGCAAGACCGCACGCCGGTTGCCCCTGCACACGGAGTCGTCCCGGCGTTTCGGCCGCGGAGGTCTGGACCCCGCCTTGGTAGAGCGCGCGCGGAATCGGGTGATTTCGCTTCTCCAGCAGTGTGGCGCACTGGAGAAAGTGGAGGGGATGATCACGGTGGGAACAGAAACTCCCAAAGAAGGTGCGGTGATCTCCCTCCGGTTGGCCAAGGTGGAACAAATGCTCGGTCAGGCCTTATATCCAAAGAAAATCCAAGCCCGCCTGAGGGCGCTGGGATTTGAGTCACGGGGCGACGGATGGATCGCCCCCAGCTGGCGAGAGGATGTCCGAGAAGAAATGGATCTCATCGAGGAGCTGGTCCGCCTGGAAAACCTGGATCAAACCCCCTCGCTCCTGGATCCCTTGGCGGAAGCGGAATCCGTGGAGGATCGGGAGGACCAGCGGCGGCGCCGAATTCGCGCCTTTTTGGCGGAGCGTGGCTTTACCGAAACGCTCACGGGGAGTTTGGTTCGCAAAGAGGAGGGGACCGCCGTGAGGCTCACTGTGCCGGCGGGCCCGGAGGCGGCGACGATCCGGGAGTCTTTGATTCCAGGAATTTTGGGTTCGGCCGGACGGAATGTTTCCCGGGGAAACGGCGACTTAAAGCTTTTTGAGATCGGTCGGGTTGCCGGGGCGAACGGAAAGGAAGAGATGAGACTGGCCCTTTTGGTTGCGGGTCGGGAGCGGCCCGTGGATTGGCAGGAGAAGGAGGACAAGGTGGGTTGGTTTAGTTTGAAGGGGATCGTGGAAGAGTTGCGCACCCGCTTCCCCGGAATTCCCGCGGAAGTGAAGTTGCGGGAGGCCGGCACGGCGGAAAAAAAACAGGCGGGATTGAAGGTTTCCGTTTGGGTGGCAGAGACGGCCTTGGGATCCACAGTCGGCAAGATTGCCGAAAACCGGGAGATCAGCAGTTTTCCCGGGGTGGAGCGGGATTTGGCCCTGGTGGTTCCGGACGCGGTGCCCTACGCCGAAGTCGAGAAGGCCATCCGGGCGGTGGCCCCGCTGGAGTTGGAGAGCTTGAAGGTCTTTGATCGGTTCCGCGATGCGTCCGGAGCCAAGGTGGCCAAAGGCTTTCTGTCCCTGGGTTGTCGCTTGCAATTCCGTTCGAATGCGCGCACGTTGACGGAACAGGAGGTCAGCGGCTGGGAGAAGAAGATTCTCGAGTCGCTCTCCACCCGGTGCCAAGCCAAGCTCCGGGGAGTTCTTTGAACCGGGTTGTTTCGGTTTCACGCCCTGCCCGGCGCGTGTGACGGAGCAATTTCTTTCGTCCGATATAATCAAATACGAGGCCCAACCTTAATCCGAACATGTCGTGCCTTGATTGGAAGGCAGACGCGGAAGCGGGAGCCTCAAGTTCTGGAGGATTCCAGGGTCGAAAGAAATTTTCCTAGCGCCCGGGTGGGGCGTGTTTTTTTGAGGGGGGCTTAGGGGTTTGAGGGGCCGGGAATCGTTGCCGCCATTGACTTTACCTTGGGCAGGTTAGTCAACAGATCGGCGATGGCATCGTAACGGCCTGTCACTAGGCCCTGCTGGGCGCTGGCCTTCATGGTGACGGGGAAGGAAAGTTTGCCGGCCGTTACTTTAAGTTTTTCGAGATCAATTTCCACCTGAGTGCCGGGCTCTTGGGTGACGAGTTGGGTGAGAGTCTGCAGATCTTCCTTTTTGGCGGAGACGCAGGGAAGACCCAGGGTGGTGCTGTTCCCAAAAAAGATTTCGGCAAAGTTTCCCGCAATGACCGCCTTAAACCCGGCCCGAACAATGGCTTGAGGGGCGTGTTCCCGGGAACTGCCACAACCAAAATTCATTCCGGAAACGAGAATCGTGGCTCCTTTAAACCGGGCCAGATCGATCGGGTGGTTCTTGGTTTTGCCTTGCGGGGTTTGGCGGATATCGCGAAAGAGAAAATCACCCAGACCGTCAAAGGTCACGCAACGCATGTAACGGGCCGGGATGATCCGATCGGTGTCGATATC
>JBEANM010000075.1:0-5381 GCA_041165425.1 Verrucomicrobiota bacterium | reverse complement strand
CCGTCGGTCAGGAGAATGCCGGCTAATTTGGAATCCGTGGATCGCTTCGGCTGAAATTCCAATGCCGCCAACAGCAGATCCTCCCGGTCGCCCGGAGTGATTAACAGCGAGCCGGGACCCAGCTGATCCTTGATCCGGGCGGCCGTCATCGCCCCGATCGCAATCGATCGGACCCTTCGCCTCTTAAAAGATTCACCCGAAAGAAACTCTCCCCCTAGTTCCCGGGCCACCTGCCCCAAAATCGGCCGCCGCAACTCCCCTAGGTAAGGAATCACCCCCAAGATGGGGATTTTCATTTTAGCAAAGGCCTTCTCCGCCCAAGGTCGTAGTGCCTCGATCTTGGACGGCAACACCTTGTTCAAGACCACCCCGATCACTTCCACCCCCTGCTTTTCAAACAAGGCCAGATTCAGACTGACTTCGTCCACCGGTCGCCCCACGCCCCCGGTGGTAACGATAATCACCTTGCTCCCGAGCAGTTGCGCTACCTGGGCATTCGACAAATCAATCACACTTCCCACCCCGGCGTGCCCCGTCCCCTCAATGATGACGAAATCATGCTCCCAAGCCACCCGGTTGAAGGCGGCGACAATGGTCTCCTTCATTTCGCCCAGGTTTCCTTGCTGCAGATAATTCCGGGTGAACATTCGGTCCACTGCGATGGGCGACATCGCCTCGATCGGCAGGTTCACATCATAGGTGTCGCTTACCAGAACCGAATCCTCATCCACCTTTTTTCCCGCCACTTCAACGAATCGCTGCCCCACCGGCTTGATGTATCCAATCCGGGGAAACTTTTTCGTCAGGGCCGCATACAGCCCCAAACAACAGGTCGTTTTGCCGTCATCCTGACGCGTGGCCGCCACAAAAATCCGCGGCGTAACCTTGTTTAATTCCATGGTCCTTAGAGGGTCCGGAGGCCGGCTGGAATACTGGGCTCAGGGTACAGCTTCCGGTACTCCACCGCCAAAAGCCCCACGATCGCTGCCACGCCCAGCACCTCTTCCTCGTCGGCCCCGCGGCTGATTTCCGCGGCGGGCAACCGCAACCCGAGTAAAATATTACCGTAGGTCCGCACATTCCCGAACTGCTGGATGGATTTGATGGCGATATTGCCGGAACTCAGGTCCGGAAACACCAGACAGTCGGCCCGGCCCGCCACGGCTGATCCCGCCGCCTTGAGCTTCGCTTTGGATGGATTTAAGGCGGCGTCAATCTGTAGTTCCCCGTCGATATCCGCCTTGATACCGATCTTCGCGGCCAGCTGTTGCGCCTTCTTGGTCGCCTCGACCACCTTCTTAATCTCATCCGTCATGGAGGCGCTTCCCTTCGTGGAGTAGGAAAGCAGCGCCACCCGGGGTCGACGTCCGGTCAGCTGCAACTTGAGGGCCGCCAGCCCTACTGCGGTGGCCGCCAGTTCATCCGTCTTGGGTGTGGGGACCACGGCCGCATCCCCCGCCACCAGGAGTCCCTGATCCCCCACCGTTTTATCCGGACACTCCAAAATAGTGGCACTGGAGATCCGGGGAAACTGCGGCAGCCGCGGAATCATTTTGATCAACGGGCGAAGCACACTGCCCGAATAGGCGCCGACCCCTGCCACCAGGCCGTCCACCTGATTGAAACGCAACATCAGCGTGGCGTACAGGATGGGATCCGAAAGGCGGTCCTGGATGGCGCTAAGCTTCAACTTCTCATTCCCTTCCTGCGTCCGCAGGTGATCGATAAACATTTGCCGGTCTTGCCCGTGTACCGGATCCAGTACCATCACCCGGTCCAGATCGACTTTTTGGATCTTCGCCTGCCGCTTGATCAGTTCCGGCTTACCCAACAATACCACCGGACCCAAACGGAGATGGGCGTACCGGCCCGCCGCCCGTACCACCTGGGGATTGGTCCCCTCGGGAAAAACGATCCGCTTCGGATGCCGGACCAGCTTCTCCGCGAGGGACAAAAAGAACGTTCCTGTGTGCACATGCTGATTCTGTCCCCTTACCCCCTTACTTCAAGCGAAGGGTTGGGATGTAAATTCATATTTTAAGTGGGGCGGCCTTGATCAGGCCGCCTACATAAAAGTTTTTTTTGGTCGAACTCGAAAACAAGGCGGGGTCATCAACCCCGGCCTACCCCAACGATCAAGCTCCTGCCCTTCTCTTCCTCTTCAGCTGCAACTGCGCGGTCGACCGCTGGATCAAAGCCATCAACTCCTCCGCTTCCGGTCCGGCCTTTTTCTCCAGTAACGCTGTCTTGGCGCTTTCCAAGGCCCGCTCCACCGCCTGCTCGTCGATCTGGTCAGGCTTCACCGCCATGTCAGTCAGAATGGTCACCCGGCTTCCCGTAATTTCAGCAAATCCGCCTCCCACCGCCAACTCATCCCCTTTGGAGTGAGCCTTGAGGTCCAACTCACCCGGCATGATCTGCGTCAGCAGCGGCACGTGTCCGGGCAATACCCCCAACTGACCCTCCACCCCGGGCAAAACGACCTGTTCGACATCATCGTCGAACGTCTTCCCTTCCGGGGTGACGATCACCAATCTGAGTTTGCCGGCCATGGTTCTACTTTCCCCTGCTTAGCTCTTGGCCACGGCGGAGATTCCACCCTTCATGTAGAAGTTGGCCTCCGGCACGTCGTCATGCTTGCCTTCGAGGATCTCCTTAAAGCCTCGGATCGTCTCCTTCACCGGCACGTATTCACCCTTGGTCCCGGTGAACACCTCCGCCACGTGGAACGGTTGGCTGAGGAACCGCTGGATTTTACGGGCCCGGTAGACGGTCAGCTTGTCTTCGGGGGAAAGCTCGTCCATGCCGAGGATTGCGATGATGTCCTGCAGGTCCTTGTACTTCTGCAACACCCGCTGCACCCCCCGCGCGACTTCGTAGTGCTCCTGGCCCACAATCTCCGGCGCCAACGCCTTTGAGGTCGAGGCCAGCGGATCCACCGCGGGATAGATGCCCAGTTCGGCAATGGAACGCTCCAACACAATGGTGGAGTCCAAATGCGCAAACGTGTTCGCCGGGGCCGGATCGGTCAAATCGTCCGCCGGCACGTACACGGCTTGGAAGGAGGTGATCGACCCCTTCTTCGTCGAGGTGATCCGCTCCTGCAAGTCGCCCATCTCCGCCGCCAGCGTCGGTTGATAACCCACCGCGCTCGGTGTCCGCCCGAGAAGCGCCGAAACCTCGGAGCCCGCCTGACTGAACCGGAAGATGTTGTCGATGAAGAGAAGCACGTCCTGGTTCTTTTCGTCGCGGAAATATTCCGCGATGGCCAGACCGCTCAAGGCCACCCGCATGCGCGCGCCCGGCGGTTCATTCATCTGACCATAGACCAGCGCCACCTTGGACTTTCCGATGTCCTTTAGGTTGATGACACCCGCTTCGGCCATTTCATGGTAAAGATCGTTCCCCTCGCGGGTCCGCTCCCCTACCCCGGCAAACACGGAGAAGCCACCGTGCGCCTTCGCGATGTTGTTGATCAGCTCCATGATGACGACGGTCTTACCCACGCCCGCGCCGCCGAATGCCCCCACCTTGCCGCCCTTGGTGAAGGGACAGATCAGGTCGATGACCTTGATCCCCGTCTCCAACACCTTGGCCTGGGTATCTTGCTCCACCAGCGTCGGGGCGGGTCGGTGAATCGGATACTTTTTCTGCGAGACCACCGGGCCCCGCTCGTCCACCGGTTCACCCAGCACGTTTAACACCCGACCCAGCACCCCTTCCCCGACAGGAACGGAAATCGGCCCGCCCGTATCCTTCACCGGCATACCCCGCTTCAGACCTTCCGTGGAGGACATGGCCACCGCGCGGGCCCAGTCGTCCCCAAGGTGTTGCTGCACTTCGAGCACCACGCTCGTCTTCTTGCCGTTAAGATCGTAGTCCACTTCCAAGGCGGAAAGGAGCGATGGCATCTTCGCATCCCCGCTGAATTCCACGTCCACCACGGGACCGATGACCTGCACAATCGTGCCAGTGTTGCTTGCTGTCTTGGTTGCCATAACGCGTTCTCCTTGTTCCGTCAGGCCATAGCCATCTGGGCCGTGGCGATTTCCAGCAGCTCGGTGGTAATGCCGCTCTGCCGGACCTTGTTATACTCCAGGGTGAGGTCCTTGATCATCCCCTTCGCGTTGTCCGTGGCGCTCTTCATCGCCACCATCCGCGCGGAATGTTCCGAGGCCTTGGCGTCCAGCACCAGCTGGTACACCTGGAAATGCACGTACGAGGGCAGCAGGGCCGAAAGCACCGCCTCCCCGTTGGGTTCGTAAATATACTGGAGGCTCTCATCAGCCGACAGATCCTCGCTCGGCCGCTCTCCGGTCCCCGCCTCCAGCTTCTGCAACCGGCCGATCGGCAACAGGTCGTTGCGCTCCGGCTTTTGGATCAGGGTGTTCACAAAACGGGTGTGAAAAACGCTCACGCTGTCGATTTTCCCTTCCAAATACTGGTCGATCAGGAACTGGCTCACCTGCCGCACCCGGTAGCTGGAGGCATCGTCCTTGATCTCAAAATCCGCCAACAGCTCACGTCCCGTCCGTGCGACAAACTGCTTCCCCTTCTTCCCCACGGTCACAAAGACGGTCTCCTTCGGCAACTGTGCCACTTCCCGTATGAGGTTCGTGTTCAGGGCCCCGCAGAGCCCCTTGTCCGTGCTGATGATCAGCGCCCCGGGGCGGAGATTCGGACGCTTCTCCAGGAAAGGATGGCTGACCGATCCGACCCGGCTCGCCAACGAGCCCAGCACCCGGTTAAGCGCCTCCGCGTAGGGACGCCCCGCTAGCGCGGCCTCCTGCGCCTTGCGCATCTTGGAGGCGGCCACCATCTGCATCGCTTTGGTGATCTGCGCGGTGTTTTTGACCGAGCGGATCCGGCGGCGGATGTCGCGGGTGCTGGCCATGCGTCAGGGTTCCTTTGCCTTAGCGGCCCGTGTGGGTGGCCGCAAAGTCGCCGATGGCCGACTTGAGTTCCTGGGTCAGGGCGTCATCCAGGGCCTTCTTCTCCCGGATGCCATCGAGGATGGAGGCCTTCCGGGTGGAGAGGTACTCGGACAGCTTGTTCTGGAACTCCTTCACCTTGTCCACCGCCACCGTGTCGAAGAAACCGTTCTGCACTGCCCAGAGGATCGCCACCTGCAGTTCCACCGGCAGCGGCTTGTACTGGGTCTGCTTGAACACCTCCACGATGCGGGCACCACGGTCCAACTTGGCCTTCGTCGCCGCGTCCAGGTCGCTCGCAAACTGCGCGAACGCCGCCAACTCGCGGAACTGGGCCAGCTCCAACTTGATCTTGCCGGCCACCTGCTTGATCGCCTTGATCTGGGCCGCCGATCCCACGCGGGAGACGGAGAGACCGACGCTGATCGCCGGCCGCACGCCCTGGTAGAA
>JBEANM010000074.1:0-5468 GCA_041165425.1 Verrucomicrobiota bacterium | reverse complement strand
CCGGTTGTCCACCGGTGAAAGAACAAGGAGGACGGGTCCGGGGGTAATGTGCCACCAGTGGCCGGCGGCGGAGCGTTCGGCGGGGTTGGTGAAGCGGTATTGGTCTAGGCGGATGCGGAGGTAGGCGTCAGGAGAAAGGGTGGGTTGGCCGGGGGCAAGAAGACCGGAGACGGCTGGGGAGCCGGTGCGGAGTTTTTTGACGAATTCACCAAACCAGCCGGGAAGTTGGCCACGTTCGGCGGAGAGGGCGGCGAACCACATCTGCCAGTCGAGTCGGGGCTGAAGTGGGGCGATTTGGGGTGGGAGACGGTCCGCGGGGCCGGCCTTGTAGCGGAAGAGGAGGGGCTGCCAATCAGTGCCGTTGGAGCTGTGTTCGAGGACGAGTTCGGGGCGGCGGACGGTCATGATGGCAAAGAGGCCGTAGCCGGAGGTGAGATGCCAAGGGGCGAAAATTTTCTCCCAGGATCCCAGGAGCGGAGCGCCCATTCGGGGGGCGAGTCCGGCGGTGGCGAGGAGAACAGGGAAGGCGAGGGAGAGTTGGATGGCCGCGGCGAGGGAGCAGAGGTGCCGCCACGGGACGGGGATCCAAGGTAGGGGAATTTTTTCCGAGCGGAGGAGGCGGGGCCAGTATCGGTTGTCGATGAGGGTGAGGGAAAGGGCGGCGGTAAGGAGATTGAAGTAGGCGTAGTTGCCGGTGAGGGCGACGAGGAGCATGAGGATAAGAAAGGATAAGCCTGCGCCAAGGTGGGCCCGGGCATGGGGGACGAGAACGGCGAAGGGAACGAGGAGTTCGATGAGAAGAGTGACGAGGGTGGCTAGAGAGGAGCCGGGGAGTTGGTGGGTGAACCAGGAAAGAGGGTTGGGAATGGGTTGAGTGAAGAAGTGGTAGGACATGGCGGAGAGATCGGACCAGGTGGGGTCACCGCTGAGAAGTTTGACGAGGCCGGAGCTGAGCATAAGGCGGAAAATAAGAAACCAAGCGGCCCAGCGGAGAAGGACGGGTGGAGCATCGGCGGCGGGGCGGCGGGGGAGCAGGCCCGGTTTTTCGAGAAAGATGACGAGAAAGCCGGCCTCGAGGAGAAGGGTGTCCCATTGGAAGGAGAGGAAGTCCTGGCCGATGTTGACGAAGGAGAGCCAGCAGAGCCACGTGAGGGCGGCCGAGAGGGGTCGGAGGAGGCCAAGGGTTAAGAGGGCAGAGGAGATCAGTCCGGCAAGGGCAAGGAGATGAAGGGTGTTGTTCGACGCACCGAAAATCCAAGTCAGCGAAGGAAGCGCAAAAAAAGCGGAGGTGGGTCCAAGGGCCTCCGAGGTGCGGGTGAGGAGGTCTTGGGCGGGGAGGATGCCGTCTGATCCGTACAGCCCGGGGATTTGGGGGAGTAGGGAGAAAAAGGCAAAGAAGTAGGAGAGGCCGGTCAGGCGGGCCAAAAACCAGAAGCCGAGGGAGTAGTTCATAGAATCCCTGATTGTCCTACTTTGGCCCCCTAAGACCAGCCCTTGCCTAGGCGTAAATCGCCTTCGGCTTGGCGGGCTTTTGCGCTTACGCGCCGGCTTTCCTAGGAAAGTAGGATGATTTTTTTAGTCGGGTTTAGGCCCATTCCTCAAAAAATAAAAATAGTGAAAAAGGACCGCATCCTTTTTCAAAAAACGAAGTCTAATCCTTTATGAAGACAACCACACAAGACACACGATGGAGATCCCAAGACAAAGGAAACCCAACCTCCCCCCGGCCGGGTGGGAACGGGGAGCGGCGCGGTTCGGACGTGTCCGACCGGCTCCTGGCGTTCACCTCCACCCTGCTCGGGCTGGCGGGAAGCCTGCCGGAGGACCGGGCGGGCGGACACTTGGCGGAGCAGTTGCTCCGCGCGGGTACAGCTGCCTACTTCCGGCATGGGGAGGCGGAGGGGTCGCCCTCGGCGAAGGAGTTCGCGGACAAGTTCCGCGCCGCCCTGACCGAGTTGCGCATCTCGCGCCGGGCACTCCAACTGCTCGAAAAGGCCGGTCTGCCCTGTGACGGGCAGGCGGTCCGCACGGCGTTGGAGGAGGTGGACATCCTGATCCGGATCTTCTTTTCCAGTATCCGGACACTGGAGAACAAAGCGGCCGTCTGAGGAAACGGCCGCGCCGCGGCGGTCGGTCCGGATCCCCCGAGGAGGGGAAAGAGCCGGGCCGGCCGCCGCCGGCATTGTTCCCCGGGAAAAAATGCCTACGATGAGGTTTGGGAATTTATGGGCCTTGTCGCCATCTCCATGCCGCAGCTGGGTGAATCCATCGCCGAGGCGACCCTGATCCGCCTCAAGGTGAGGCCAGGGGACAAAGTGAAGGCGGACCAGGAAGTGGCTGAGGTCGAAACCAGCAAGGCGGTGATGAGCGTCACGACCAGCTATGGTGGAGTCTGGAAAGAGTGGAAGGCCAAAGAGGGGAAGAGTTATCCCGTGGGATATGTTTTGGGTCACGTAGAGGCGGCGGGGGTGACGGAGCCGGCCAAAAAAGCGATGTCCCCGACTGGAGGAAAGAAACCCGCCAAGGAGATTGCGGAGAAGAAAGCCAGGACGGTACCGGCTATGGCGAAAGACAACGGGATCCATGCAAATGGGAATGGAAACGGGAGTGAGGTTTTGCCGACGATCACCGGTCTGCCCGTTCCGGCCAAGGCCGCGGGGGCGAGTTATCTATCGCCCAGGATGAAGGCCCGGATCCACGAACTTGGGCTGCATGCGGCCGATCTGGCCGGTTTGGCGCCGAGCGGGGCCAAGGGCAGGGTGACAATCGAGGATTTTGAAAGATTCATCGCTGATCTGGAAAAGCAGAAGCTGACGCCGGCCTCTTCCATGCGGGTGGCGGTGGCGGATGCGATGCGGCGGAGTTGGACGCGGCCACTCGCCACGGTGGGCCGGGGCGCCCGGATGGATGCGCTGATGGCTCATCGCAAACAACATCCCGGCAAACCCGGGCCAACCTTGTATGCGGTAAGGGCTTTGGGGATCGCCTTGGGAGAAAACAGTGTGCCGGCGGGGCGGTTAGTGGGGAACCGGATCGTCCATCCCCGTTCGATCGACATCGGCTTTGCGGTGGAGGCGGAGGATGGCGTTCTGGTGCCGGTCCTGCGAAAAGTGAACCAGACTTCCCTGGACAAGATGTTGCCGGTCTACGGGCAGCTGATGAGCCAGTCTAAGGAGAGGAAGCTGCCGGCGGATGCGGTGGGTGGGTCGGTGGCGGTGGTGACCAACTACGGGACGTTCGGGTTGGAGTGGGCCACGCCGATTCCGCTCCCCGAGCAGAGCCTGGTGCTGGGGTTGGGTGCAGCCAAAAAGGTGCCCGCGTGGGATGAAAAGACAGGAACTTTCCAGCCCGTCAATGAGGCGAGGTTAACCCTGAGCTTTGACCACCGCGTGATCGACGGGGGTGCCGCGGGCCGGCTGCTGGCCCGCGTGGCCGAGCTTCTCAAGAGCCCCGAAGCCCTCTAAGATTTTCCGTTTCCGTGAAACCGAGTTTTTTTTCCGGCTCGAGAACTGTCTTGTCCCCCGCCGGGGACCGGGTGCGAGGGGAATTTTTCACGTGGGAAGGGCAACCCTGGTATTGGATCCACCATTACGACCGGATGCTCCCGTTTTTTTTCTCCGTGGTCAGTGCGGAGGATCATTGGATGTTCCTTTCCAGTCACGGTGGGTTAACGGCCGGGCGCAGGGATGCTGAGCACGCCTTGTTCCCCTATCTCACGGACGACAAGATCCGGGATCAGGCCGAAGTCACGGGAGGCAAAACCCTGCTGCGGGTAGGGCGGGGCGACCGGCAAAAAATATGGGAACCTCTTTGCGGGAGAGGGGAAGGACGTTTCCGGGTCCGGCGCAGCTTGGGCAAGTGCGTTTGGGGACATCAGGTTCTTTTTGAGGAGGAAAACCTGGATCTTGGGCTGACCTTCCGGACGGGCTGGTTCAACAGCCGGAGGTTCGGGTGGATCCGCCGCAGCTGGCTGAAAAATTCCGGGCGAACCCCGGTACGGGCTGAATATCTGGACGGCATCCAAAACCTGATGCCCTCCGGGGCTGGGAGCGAATTCCAGCTCCGTTTCAGCACCCTTTTGGACGCCTACAAAAGAAATGAACTCGTGGCCGGCAGTCGTCTCGCCCTCTACCGTTTAAGCGCTGTTCCCGCCGACCGGCCGGAGCCCGCGGAATCGCTGTCCACCACGGTGGCATGGGCGGTGGCTCCGAAGGCTTCCGTGATCCTTCTCTCCTCCCACCAGTTGGAGGTTTTCCGTTCGGGAAAAGGACTGGAGGGAGAGAAGGATGTCTGCGGCCAGCGGGGCGCCTATTTTCTAGGTGGGGAAACGAAGTTGGGGCCGGGGAAAGAGGTGGAATGGATGATCGGGGCTGATGTTTCTTTGAGCGCGGCGGAAGTGGTCCATCTCCGGAACCGGCTGCGGCAGCCACGGCGGTTCCGGCAGGATGTCCTGGAGGATATCCGGAACGGCACCGGGGAGTTGCGGCAGCTGGTGGGGAGCGCCGACGGGCTGCAACTATCCGCGCTGCCAATGGGATTGGCCCGCCACTACAGCAACACCCTTTGCAACATCATGCGTGGAGGCGTCTTCCTCCGCGGGGACACGGTTGGGCGGCCGGACCTTGACCGGTTTGTCGCCTCGTCCGCACCAGCCGCCTTGGCCCGCTGGCGAAGCTGGTCTCGAACCCTTCCCGCCCAGCTGTCCTATCCTGAGCTCATCCGCAGGGTGCAGGAAGGAGGGGACCCTGGGTTGGAGAGGATCTGCCGCGAGTACCTGCCGCTGACTTTCAGCCGGCGTCACGGGGATCCGAGCCGCCCGTGGAACCGCTTCACGATTCCCCAGCGCAGTGCGGACGGAGAGCGCATCCTCAATTACGAGGGAAACTGGCGCGACATTTTCCAGAACTGGGAAGCCTTGGCCCAGTCCTTCCCCGGGTTCCTCCCGGGCATGATCAGCCGGTTCCTGAACGCCAGCACCGCCGATGGATATAATCCCTATCGGATCACCCGCAACGGGATTGACTGGGAGGTGCCTGAGCCCCACGACCCCTGGGCCTGCATCGGTTACTGGGGCGATCATCAAATCATCTATCTGCTCAAACTCCTCGAGCACGCAGTCCGCCACAACCCCAAGGAGCTGGAAAGCCTGCTGGACCGGGAAATTTTTGCCTACGCCAACGTCCCTTATCGGATCCGCAGCCACCGCCAGCTTGTGGCCGATCCCAAGGATACGGTGGTGTTTGACCATGCGCTGGACAAAATCATCCAGTCCCGGGTGCGAAGCCGCGGGGCCGAGGGCAAGCTGCTTTGGGACCGGCAGGGAAAGGTGATTCGTGCCAACCTAGCGGAAAAGCTGCTGGTTCCCCTACTGGCCAAGCTTTCGAATTTTGTTCCCGAGGCCGGGATCTGGTTAAACACCCAGCGCCCGGAGTGGAACGACGCCAATAACGCCCTGGTTGGCCAAGGGG
>JBEANM010000073.1:0-5521 GCA_041165425.1 Verrucomicrobiota bacterium | reverse complement strand
CAAGACCACCCTCACCGGGGTCGTCTCCGGATCCGGAAATCTCACCTACGATGGGCCTGGCACGCTCATCCTAGCCGGCAACAACACGTACACGGGGGGTACCTCCATCCATGGCGGCACCCTTGAGGTCAGCTCGATCGCCGACGGCACGGCCAGCCACCTCGGGACGGAGGGATACATCGCTTTCGGCGGCAATGGAGGAACCTTTCGCTATGCGGGGACCGGGGCGCAAACCAGCACGCGGACCTTGTGGTTTAACATCGCGAATGCCTCCGCGGCGGTCGATGTCTCCAGCGCCACCGGTGCACTCACCCTTAGCTCCGGGGCAGGCACACGGGACCAAAACTTCACCAAGCTCGGGGCCGGGCGCCTCAACTTAGGCGGTGCAATCAGTGGAAATGCGACGGTGACCGTGAATGGCGGCATCCTCAGCACGACGGCCAGCAACAGCTACTCCGGCGCGACGACCGTTTCCGGCGGCACGCTGATCGTGGACACCGGCGGCTCCATTTCCTCCAGCACCACGGTGGGGTCCGGGGCGCATCTTAAGGTGAACGGAGCCGCGGGTGCGGTGAACGTGAACGGAACCCTTTCGGGAGGCGGCACGGTCGGAGCCATGACCTTGAACAGCGGGGGGACGCTGGCGGTGGGAAACAGTCCCGGGCTTTTGACGGCGGCCTCGGCGACCTGGAATGCAGGATCAATGTTCCAATTTGAAATCAACAACGCCACCGGGACGGCGGGAACGGATTGGGATCTTTTGTCGGTGACGGGAGCGCTGGATCTGACCTCGATCAGCACGGCCAGCAAAATGAGCCTGAGCGTTCTGAGTGCGGGGATGGTGAACTACGATCCCAATACCCCGTACTCCTGGGTGTTTGCCAGGGCGGCCTCGTTCACCGGAACGCAGAACTGGACCGCGGGGTTGGATGTGACGGACCGGTTCGCCGTCGACAGCACTGGGTTCAACGGCGGAACCCAACCCGGCAGGGGCTTCAAAGTGGTGACGGGAACCGAAGGGGGCCTGGCAACCCTGTCCCTGCAGGCCGTGCCGGAGCCTTCGAGTGGAGTGATGCTGTTGGTGGGAATGGCAGCGTGGGGCGCAATGCGCCGGCGGAGGGCGTCATAGGAGATACTAGATAGAAGTTAGGAGATAGGGGGGAGTCGAAGATGGGAGATGGAAGATCGGAGATGGGAGGGGGCAGAAGCGGAAGTCGAAAATCGGAAACAGCTGTATTTATAAGATGATAGCCCGGCCAGAGGTCCGGCCCTACCCGGCTGGAATGCAGTGCCGAGGCGGGATACAGAGGCGGTGCATGGGCCCGGTTTTATTCGTTTTTTGTCCCAAGATTTTGGTGTGGGTCGGCGGTGGGACTTGGATTGCTCGATGGGTCTCTGAAAATGTGGAATGCACAACCCGGGCCTCTGCCTGCGATTCAGCAGCATGTTTTTGGCCCTGGCCATGACCCAGGCGGCCTCGGCGGTGGATGGGGAAACGGCCAAAACCATCGCCGATTTGAAAGCCCAAGTTCAGGCCTTGGTGGAGAGGGTGCGGGCTCTCGAGGGGCGCCCGCCTCCTGAACCCCCCGCAGATCCACCCTCGAAATCTTCTCCCGCCCCCGGCGCCTCCACGGATGTCCAATCTTTGATGGAGACGCCTGCGGATGCGACCACCGAAATGGCGTCTGCCCCCTCCCAGCAGTCGCCAGCGCGAGTGTCTACCGTCAGTGTCACGGAGAGGGGGCTTGAGTTTCGCTCTGAAGACAATGCGAATGCCATCCGGCTCGGCGGCCTCTTGCAGGCGGATTACCGGGGCTTCGTGGATGAGGGTGATTCGAGCGCCTCAAAATTCCTCATTCGCCGCGCCCGCCCCTATGCTTCGGGCTATTTTTTTAACGACTGGATCTACCGTTTTGCCCCCGAGTTTGCGTTGGCGGCCCCGGACGCCACGGCCTATTCGACCACGATTGCCGACGCTTTCATCAACTACGGGCATTTCGAGGAATTCCAGGTCCAAGCGGGGAAATTCAAGGCTCCCGTGGCCCTCGAGATGCTCGTGGGGCCGGCCTACACGTCCTTCAACGAACGGGCCCTGACCGCCAACCTCACCCCCAACCGCGATATCGGGGTAATGATTCACGGGCGCCTGCTGGATGGAAAAGTTTCGTGGGCGGCCATGGTGGGGGCCAACGCGCGTGACAACACCATCAACACGGGTCTGGATTTGGGCTCCGGCTACAACGGATATTTCCGCATCTTTACGCAGCCGATGAAGGACGAGGCCGCCGTGCCGGAGGCCTTGCACGGGTTGCGGCTGGGAATCGGCGGAAGTATCGGGCAACAGCAGATGTCGAGCGCCGGGACTTCGGCCCTGTTCCAGGATCCCAGCACGGACGGGGGCAACGCCTTTTTTTCCTGGCCCAACGGCTTAAACACCCAAGGCCAGCGTTGGCGGATTTCGCCACAACTTTACTACAACTATGGTCCGTTCGGATTGATGGGGGAGTTCATCGCGCAGAAACAGGGGGTCAATACCGCGGCACTCGGGCCCGGGGGCGGAAACACCAGCTGGGAAGCCACCGCCTGGAATGTCACCGCCAACTATGTTCTCACGGGGGAGGAGGCGACGCTGGACGGAGTGGTGCCGCGGGAGGCCTTTGACCCATCGGCCGGGACGTGGGGAGCTTGGGAGATGGCGCTGCGCTACGACGGCACCGCCCTTGGCGCCAACATGTTTCGGCCGGTGGCGGCGGGCGGGCTGGGAGCGTCGGCCACCAGCAACGCCACGGCGGTCAATGGTGTCTCTTGGGCCCTGAACTGGTACCTGAATCGTATCATCCGGCTGGGATTGACGGTGGAGTACAATGCCTTCACCGGCGGTGGCGCTCAGGGCACGGTGGTGGAAAACAACGAGCTCGGGATTCTCACCCGGTTGCAACTCATGTATTGAATCTGCGGGCTCCTGAAAAACCCTCGCTTGCTAAGGCAGGGGGACTTCCCTTTGTTGGTTTGATGACCCTATACCCTTCTTACCTAACTGTCCGTTTATCCGTACTGCGAAAGCTCATGGGATTGGCCTTAGCGGTGGCCTGGGCCCCCCTCGTGGTGGCGGCTCCGATCACCGAAGCGGAGGTGAATGACGCCCAGCAGGCATGGTGTGATGGATTGGTCAAAATCAGCAAAACCGCAAAAGAAGGGGGTGACGCCAAGGCCGTGGCCGCGCAAGTGATTGACGATCTTTACGATTACAAGGAAGGAGTGGTTTTCTTTAAGCCGACCCTGGCTTACGGGAAAAACACTTTCCGACCCACCCGAGAAGGAGCCTTGGCCTACTTTGTCGGGGGAAACAAGAATTTCCCGGAAGACACCGGATTCGCCCTAAAAAACTGGACGAAGGCGCGCTATGACAACAACGCCGCCGAGAAAGGTGTCCAGATTCACGGGGACATCGCCATCACGATGGGCAACGTATATCTCACCAATGCGGAAGGAGAGGAAGTGATGGTGGACAAGACTTTCGTGTTTCGTCGGTGCAAGGATGGCAAATTACGCCTCTGCGTTCACAAGTCGGCCTTGCCTTTTACTGCGGCAAAATAGCAGGCCGCTGGCCGGGGAGGGGTCTGGTCGTTTACGGTTGCGTTTAAGATTACGACAAACTCAGTCAGTAGGAGAGTTTATCCCGAACCGCTCACCCTTAAAATTTAACGCGGTCCGTTAGGGACAACGGACCCTACCTGGCTGGAATTTTGCGGCCGAGGAGAATTCCGCAGGCGAGGGTGAGCAGGCAGGTGGAGGGGTAGAGCCAGGCGTAGCTGACGGCGGGCTTCCAAGCGATGGCCTGTTCGGAGGTGATGACGCCGAAGTTTTTCAAAATGGTGTAGAGGTCGGGTCGGACCCAGAGGGCCAGAAGCAGGGACAGTCCCAGCCCGATCCAGAGACCGCGCGCGTCCCGCTTCAGTGGCGAGAGGGCCAGCAGGAACATTCCCAGGAGGGGTCCGTAAGTGTAGCTGACCATGCCAAAGGCGAGGTTGACCATGTTGATGTTGCCGCGCAGGTGGTCGAGGACGACGGCGAAGACGCAGAGAATGATTCCCCAAACCACCACGGCGATACGGGAACGTAGAACCAGCTTTTTCTGGTCCATCGACTCGAGTTGTTCTGGCGTGTGGAACAGGGAAATAAAAGTTTGGGAAAGGGCGGCAAGGATGGAATCGAGGCTGGAGATGGCGGCGGCAAAGGCGGCAGCGAGGATTAGGCCGGAGACTCCCGGCGGCAGGACGGTGGTGATCCAGACGGGGAAGACGTAGTCAGGGCTCTCCTGGAACAGCTGGGCCTCGGCCGGGCCGGGAGGATGCTGGAGGTAATAGACGAAGAGGCCGGCCCCGACGAAGAGCATCAGGATGGTGATCAGCTGGGAGATGCAGCTGGCGATCATGGTTTTGGAGGCGTCGCCGGCGTTGCGGCAGCAGAAAATGCGTTGGGCGTTGAGCTGGTCGGTCCCGAAGGCGGCCATGTTCTGGAACGGCATGGCCAGAAGTCCGACCCAGAGGGTGAACTCCACGGCGGGATCGGTGCTGAGGTTGAGGACGCGGAGTTTGCCGGCCTCGCCGGCCTGGGTCAGGAGGGCTCCCCAACCCCCATCAAGCGAGCCAACAATCCAGAGGAGGGCGAGGATGCCGCCAAGGACGAAAACACCGAATTGGACCACATCGGTCCAGATGACGGTGGTCATCCCGCCCATCAGCGTCCAGAGGACGGCAAAGCCGCCGATGATCCAGATGCAGAAGTGAAAATCGATCCCGGTGCAGGTACGGAGGACCAGGGCGGTGACGAGGAGGCGAACGCTTTGGCCGAGGATGGAGCCGAGGAAGAAAAGAAGGGTGGTAAGCCTTTTGGCTCCGTCGCCCAACCGATGGCCGATGTAGTCATAGGGACTGAAGATTTCCCGCTGGTAAAAAACGCGGACGAACCATAGGGCGACGATGAAGCGGGCGATGACGGAGCCGAGGGCCCACTGGAGGTAGGTGAAATTCCCTTGGGCGGCGAAGACCATGCCGGGGACGCCGACGAAGGTGAGGGCGCTGATCTCGGTGGCGATGATGGAGCCGGTGACCGCGGGCCAGGGCAGGCGGCGTCCGCCGAGAAAGAAGTCCCGGATGGTGGCCTGTTTGCCGCGGAGGGCGTGGCCGATCCAGGAGGTGAGTAGGAGGTAGCCGGCGATGACGCCCCAATCGAGCCCAGTGAAGTGGGTGGCAACGTTCATCGGCGGGTCCTAGGGAAGCTTCCAAGAGGTTTGGAGGCGATCGTATTCCACGCGGGGGAGGAGGACGTAAACGGGTTCGTCGACCGGACGAAAAGATTCCACCAAGGTGCGGAAGGCGGGTTCTTCCATCGAGGTACAGCCGGTGGTGACGGAGTCTTCCCCGCGGCATAAGTGGAAGAAGATGGCGCTGCCGGCACCGGGTTTGGCGTCGGGCGGGGCGTTGTGGCGGATGAAGAGTTTCAGGGCGTGGGCGGGATC
>JBEANM010000072.1:0-11773 GCA_041165425.1 Verrucomicrobiota bacterium | reverse complement strand
TTCCAGCGATATGCCAGCTGCTGTTGCAGGCCGAGGGAGAAAACGGCGGGAAGGGCGCGGAGGGCGGTCACCGTTTGCGCCGAAGGTGAGTGGGCAGGATACCCAACTCGGACCGGTATTTAGCGATGGTACGACGGGCCACCGGAATGCCCCGCTCTTTCAGGAGCTCCTCCAAAGTGGCATCCGAGTAGGGTTGGGACGGATTTTCCCGGCCGACGATTTCCGCGAGGATCTCCTTGGCGCTGGTGTTGGCCACGGCCGGCCCTTGGCCATCTTCCCCGCCGACTGCGGTGGCAAAAAAGAAACGGAGCGGGACCACGCCAAAAGGCGTGCGTACGTATTTATTGGCGACGGCGCGGCTGACGGTGGTTTCGTGGACGCCAATTTCGGCGGCGGCATCGGTCATGGTGAGGGGGTGGAGAGCGGAGGCTCCTTTTTCGAAATAGTCGGCCTGTCGTTGGGCAATCACTTCCAAAAGCTTTTGCAGCGTTTGCTGGCGGCGCTCGAGGGCATGCAGAAGAAAGCGGGCGGAGCGGATCCGTTCCTTGAGGTAGGTCCGGGTCTGCTCGTCGGCGGAACCGTCCCCGAGGAGGTCTTTATAAAGATCGCTGATCCGGAGCCGGGGCAGGAGGTCTCCCTCCAGTTGCGGAACCCAACGGTCGCCGTCCCGGGCAAAAGTGGCTTCGGGACGAACCACCAAATCTGGCCGGTCGGGGGCGTAAGCTGCGCCGGGGCGGGGGGAAAGTCGGGCGATGGCCTCGGAGGCGGCCAGCACGGAGTCAACCGGTACGGAGAGGGCGGCGGCAATTTCGGTGAACTTCCTTTTGCCGAGGAGATCGAAATGTTCGCGGACGATGCGGGCCTCGAGGGAATCATCCCGGCCCCGCGCGTGGAGCTGTAAAAGCAAGGCTTCGGGCAAGGTGCGGGCGGCGACTCCGGGCGGGTGGAAGGATTGAACCAGTTCCAGTGCTTGGGCGGCGATTTCCGCGGCCACCCGGGCGGCTGAGGCGATTTCGGAAAGTTCCACCCGCAGAAATCCGTTCTCATCCAGATTCCCGATGGTTTCCAGAGCGGCGGCGCGAAGGTCTGCACTGGCAGCGGTCAAGGCCAGTTGGGACTCCAGGTGCTCCGACAACGATTCCGGGCGAATGGTGGACTCGAGAATGGCCTGCTTGGCATCGATTTTGGGGCGATCCGGTCGTGCTGCAGCGACGGGCCAGTCGGTATCGGGACCGGTCGACTCTTCGTCCTCGGTTCCGGTGGAGGGAGCCTCGGCCAGTTCGGCCAACGGAGTTTCTTCCTCCAGGACGGGGTTGGTCTGGAGTTCGGACTGGAGAAGGTTTTGCAGTTCCAAGGCCGGGGTCTGGAGAAGTTGCAGGGATTGCTGAACCTGGGGGGAAATCGTGGTGGTTTGCCGTAGGCCGGTTTGCAGGGAAATCGACATAAACAGGATTTTGGGATTGGGGTCGGGCTGAAAAAAGGCAAAAGACTTCATGGCCGAAGCGATTTTGACCGTTCTGGGAAGCGGCAGCAGGGGAAACGCCTTGCATTTGGAGCATCGGGGGGCGGCCTTGCTTGTGGACGCGGGGCTCAGTGCGAAACAGTTGGAGTTGCGGATGGAAGAGACGGGGGCAGCAGGAGCGCAGTTGCTGGGAGTGGTCCTAACCCATGAACACGGGGATCACTGCGCCGGGTTGAAGACATTTCTCAAAAAAAGAAAGGTTCCGGTCTACGCCTCCCACGGGACCAAGGATGCGCTGGAGCCCCATGTGGCCACGGCCGAGTGGAGGGCTTTCGAGGCGGGGGCCCAGCTCGAAATCGGCGCTTTTCGGGTGGAAACTTTCCCTGTGCCGCATGACGCGGCGGAGCCGATCGGGCTACGGGTGACGGCGGGGACGACCCGCATCGGCTTGATTTCCGATCTGGGTTTTGTGACGAGGTTGGTCGTGGAGAGGTTGAAGGGATGTGCGGCCCTGGTTCTGGAGTCGAACTACGACGAGGCGATGTTGCGGGAGGAGGAAAAGAGACCGTGGTCGGTCAAACAGCGGATTTCGGCCCGGCACGGTCACCTCTCCAACGGGGCAGCGGCCAAGCTGGTGGAGGAGGTGGCGGGAGTAGAGCTAAGGGAGCTTTTTCTCGGCCATATCAGTGAGGACTGCAACCGGCCGGAACTGGCCCGCAAGGCCATGGAGGAGGCCTTGCGCAAGGCGGGGCGATCCGGGGTGAGAATTCATGAGACTTGTGCAGATCAAGCAGGCCCACGGGTAGAGATTTAGGCGGGGAAATAGGGTTGCGCCGGGGGCTGGGCGGGAGGATAATTTCGTTAATCGCGGGCGTAACTCAGTTGGTAGAGTGCAACCTTGCCAAGGTTGATGTCGAGGGTTCGAATCCCTTCGCCCGCTCGAACGAAGTGAGAGCGGGTGAACCGCCACAATTCCCGGAGGGACAAAAGGATGGGTCGGGGTGTGTTTCGCGGGGGCCCAATCCCTTCGCCCGCTCAGGCGGGCTTCCTCACGCCGGATGCGTAATTTGAAATCTTAGCTTTTTGCGGGGCCGCGTTGCGCTGCGGGCATGGGGCCGAGGCTTGATGAGGGAATGGGTGAGGATTAGATTATGATTTCATGAACTTTCTTTGGGGAAATTCGGTGGCGCTATCCTGGATGTGGGGGCTGGGGCTATTTTTTAGCGTTCAGTTCTCTCTCCAGTATGGACTTTTTGGGCTCCTGACCTTTGCCATCCCCAATGCCCTTGGGCTGATGATTTTTGGCGGCCTGACCCAACTCATCGCCCGGCGCGCGGGAAACGGGCCGGACGCGTTGGGCTCTTTCTTCGCAAACTGGTCGCGTCCCTACCGTCTGGTCTTTTTTCTTTATCAGATTCTCGCGATCACCCTGACCGTTTTTGCCTTGGTCCGGTACGGCTGGCAGCCGCTTGGTCTCGAGCCGTCCGGACTGTATCTTCTTCTGACCGTTTTGGTGATTTTGGCGGCGGCCACCCTGTTTGGGGAGGAGTTCGATATCCGGCGGATCAAATTCAGCCACGGGATCATGGGCCTAATCGCCCTGGCGGCCATGATGGTCTTGGCCCTGCAACTGCCTTCCATGGGAAGTGACCAGCCGATGATGACGGGGGCGAATCCGTTCATGGGACTGAATTTTTGGGGCTACGCCATTCCGATCTGCGTCGGGTTGACCTTGGGGCCGTGGCTCGACCTGCAGCAGTGGCAGCGGGCAATTCAAATTCAGCGGGAAGGAAAATCACCCCTCCTGAGTTATCTTTTTGGTGGCTCTCTTTTCTTTCTCCTCCTGTTGGCTCATGGAACTTTGGCGCTCTGGGTGACGGCCCAGATGGGCGCCGCTCCGATGCGGCAGGGAATTGACGGGTTGGCTTATGGAGAAGATGGTGTGACCCGGTTTCTTTGGGGTTTGGCCTCCCTTCATCCATTGGCCTTCGGGGCATACGTGGTGGCGCTTTTGGTCATGACCCTGACCACCCTCGACAGCGGATACATCGCCCTGCGTTGGCATTTGAGCAAGTCAGGCGGAGCTGGCCGTCCTTTCCCTTTGAGCCTGTTGCCCGAGGGATTGCTGGCTTCCCCAGTACCGGCCTTGGTCTTTTCCGGACTCTTTACCCTGATCGCGGTCTATCTCCGACTTGAGCTGGAGTACTTCATGATTTTTTACGCGACCTTTTTTGTGGGGTACGCGGCTTTGGCCCTGCTGCGGGCTTTTCACACCGGCCAGGGAAACTCCCTGCCCCAGATCAAGATGTTCTGCGTGGGCAGTGTGGCGGTGGTGATTTTCGCCTACGGGTATTTTCTTTCGAATCCTTGGGGCATGATTCTGGGATCGATTCTGCCGGTCGGGTATGTCGGTTGGTTGCTCGTGAAGCCGGGATCCGCCCATGAGTTTGTCAAAGGTGTGGAGGAGCTGGAGGGCACCGCCGCCGGCCCTGCTCGGGAACTGGTGTTGCCGGAAGAAAGAGTGGAGCCGGGTCGAGTTGTGCCGTTTCCTAAAGCGGAGGGAGCAGTCGCCACCGACCTCTTTGGTCATTTTGAGGGAAAGTGGTTCGTGCATACGTTTGTGGCGACTTACGCGGATACCAATTCGGTCGGAAACGTTTACTTCGGGATGTATGCGATGTGGGTCGGCAAGACGCGCGAACTGTTCTTCAACCGGTGTTTGCCCAAGTTTAATCTCAAGACAACGCCCTACTACATCCTGACGCGTTCTTTTGAGCACAAGTTCATGCGGGAGACCCGGGAGTTTGAGCGGGTGAGCGTGAAAATTCGGGTAGGTGAGTACAATCGTAAGTTCGTGACCTTGGAGCACGCGATTTTTGATTCTGCCGGCAACCAGCTGGGGAAGGGTAAGCAACAGCTGATCTTCGTCTCTTCCACCGACTATAAGCTGCTCGATATTCCCGACGAAGTGTACGAGGCGTTTGTTGCCTACGCCTGATTTAGCCGGCCAGGTCCCGCGCCCGGGCCAAAGCACCTTCCCGGTCCGTTAGCTTTCCTTCCAGTTGCTCGTCCATGAGTTGATGGAGGAGTTTTCCCATGGCGGGACCTGGGGGAATGCCGAGCTCCTGCAGGTCGTGTCCCGTCACCAGCGGACGGGGTTTAATTTCCTCCTTGGAGAACTCGGCCTGTTTGGCGGCGAGGAAACGGTGGATGTCCAGCTCGCCATGGCTGGAGGTGCAGTCGATCCGGTGCAGTTCCAGCTCTTCCGGGAAAGTGGGGCGGGCCAGCAGACGTTTCAGGGTGCTGACCCGCATCTGGGGGGCGTCCTTGAAGGCCATATGGTTGGCGATGCAGGCCTCCACGGCCTCGACCTCGTCATTGGAGAAACGAAGTCGCCGGAGGATCTCCTGCGCCATTCTCGCTCCGACGCCCTCGTGGCCGAAGAAACGGATCCGTCCGGAAGGTTCCGTACGCGAAGTGCGGGGTTTGCCGACATCATGGAGGAGCGCGGAGAAAGCCAGAACCGAAGAGGGATTCTTCAGGTGGGTGAGCAGCAACCGCGTGTGCACCCAGACATCGCCCTCGGGATGATGTTCGGGCGACTGGGCGCAGCCGCGCATTTCGAGAAGTTCAGGGATCCAGGCGGCGACGAGGCCGGAGTCGTGCAACAAGTCCAAGCCGCGGGCCGGGTCGGGGCTGGTGAAGATTTTGACCAGTTCATCGCGGACACGTTCGGGAGCGAGGGTTTTGGATTCGGGAGCGAGACGGATCAGTGCGTCCCATGTTTTGGGTTCGATGACAAAGCCGAGTTGGACGGCAAAGCGGATGGCGCGGAACAAGCGGAGGCGATCCTCCGTGAAGCGGGCGACGGGATCGCCAATGGCGCGGATGGTTTTGGCCTCCAGATCGGCTCGGCCGCGAACAAAATCGAGCACCTCGTTTTTCAGGGGATCGAAGAACATGCCGTTGACAGTGAAATCCCGCCGCTTGGCGTCCTCCGGCGTCCTCCTCGGCGGTGGTGAACGTGACGGAAGAGGGGCGGCGACCGTCGAGGTACGGGCCGTCCACGCGGAAGGTGGCGATTTCGAAGACATGATCGCCCTGTTTGAGGCGGATGACACCGAAGGCTTTGCCCTGGGGGTCGGAAGCCTTGGGGAAAATCGATTGAACCTGATCGGGTGTGGCGGAAGTGGCGATGTCCACATCCGGAAAGGAGCGGTTCAGCAGCGCATCCCGGACGCAACCGCCCGCGTAGACGGCTTGATGGCCGGCTTCGGTCAGTTGGCGGACGATCGGTTCGGCCTGGGGATGGCGGATCATTTCTTTTCCGGAGTTTTGAGGGTGAGATATGCCAGCCCGCCGAAAAGACTCCAGAAAAGCCCGAGTCCGTAAATCAGGAGGGAGTAGGCGATGGCGGGTTCTGGATCCTGGCTGATGCCCAGGTGAGCGAAGAGAAAGATCATCACGCCCTCCCGCACCCCGTGACCGCTGACACTGATGGGCAGAGCGGAAGCGGAAAAAACCAATAAGAGAATCAGGCCGGCGAGGGCGTAATCAATCGGCAGCCCGAGGGAACGAGCGAGCAGGGTGGCGGCGGCAAAACTGAACAGATGGACGGAAACAGCGGAGTTTGGCGGGGAGGGGAAGATTGGGCAGCAGGCCCGGGATGACAAACCCGAGAATCAGAAGAATGGCGCCGGTCGGTCCCAGCCAAGGAATCGCGGCGGCCAGCGGCGCGAAAGCGGGATCTTGGGCCAGCCTTTCTGCCGTGGCGGGAAGCAGAACGAGCGTCAGACCGAAAAGGACGGCCACCCCAAACACCCGATCCAATAAAATCGCCAAAGCGGATCGGGCCTTGCGGTCGGGGAACCAGCGGATGAGGTAGTAAATGCGGATCGCATCGCCACCGGTGGAGCCGACGAGAAAGAGGTTGAAGAAAAAGCCGACGAACGTGAGGTGAAGGGCGCGAAACAGGGGCAGAGGAATTTTTTGGAGTCGGAGAAGAAACCAAAACCGGATGCCACAAAGCAGGATGGAGACAAGGGTCAGGAACAGGGCGCCAAGCAACCAGCCGGGTTGGGCGGAAAGAAAGCGCTCCCCCAGCTGGGGCCAGTTCACCTTGCCCGCGAGGAATCCCAGGATGCCGGCGGTCACGCCCACCCGGATCCAGGGGGAAAGGCGGCTCAGGAGCGAGTGGGTTGGTTTTGGTTCCACCATGCGAGACTGGCACGGACATCCTCGGCGGACACATCCGGAGATAGCTCCAGGGAGATGTGGGCGGAGGAAGGAAGAAGCGGGAGGAGACGGGAAAAAGGGATCGAGCCTTGGCCCAAGGGAAGGTGATCGCCCCTTTGGGGGTCGTAGTCGTGCAGATGCGCGCCAATGAGGCGGGGAGCCAGCCGGCGAAGATGTTGCTCATGATCGATGAGCCCCAACCAGTCCTTGGCGGCGGCGTGTCCGAAGTCGTGCCAGTAGCCGAAGGTGGGGGCCGGAAGGCTTTGGAGGATGCGATCCCAAAAATCGTCCGGCGGAATTTCCCGCATGCTTTCCCGGCATTCCAAGCCGAGCCGAAGCCCCAGGGCCGAGGCTTTCTCCCCGAGGCGGAGAAGAATTTCCTCCACCCGAGGCCAGGCTTCGGCAAAGGCCTGCTCCATGTTTCGGATGGTGGCGATTTTTTTCTGCACATAAGGCTGGGTGCCGATTCCGCCTGCCAAGGCCAAGGCCTCGAGTTCCTCCGTCCGGCCGCGCGGGCCGGCGGAGCCAATATGGAGAACCACCAAGGTGGCGCCGACGGCGGCGGCGGCCTCAAAGGTTTCAAGAGTGTGGCGTTCGGCAAGCCTGCGGGCGGAGGGCCGGGGATCGGAAAACTCATAGGCGTTGGGGTGGGGTCGGAGAACTTCCACCGGGACGGGACAGAAATTGTGCAGGACGGCGATCTTCGGCATCCCCGGTTCCTGCTGGCCGGAAAGAATTCCCGGCCAAAGGCTGTAACGGGTGTTGTGACTCAGCTCCACCTTGGAGAAGCCCAGGTCAGCGGCTTCCCGCAACAAGACATGGCCATCCGTGACTCGTTCGGCATGCCAGCAGGTGGAAAGGGCCAAAGGGGTCACGAGGCCGATTTTCCAAGAGAGGGCTGCCCAGAGCGATGCAAAAGCGGATAGAGATGCCGAGGCTTGGGTTTGAAAGTTGGCGGGGCTTGCGCAAAATGGCGGAGCATGATGGCTAAGCGAATTTTTTATGAAGGACGGGTGCAAGGGGTAGGGTTCCGTTTTGGGGTGCGGCAGATTGCCGAAGGGTTTTCCGTGGCCGGGCATGCGGCAAACCTGCCCGATGGGCGAGTGGAAGTTTTTTTGCAGGGAGATCGGGCTGAAGTGGAGGCCATGGAGAAGGAAATCGCCCAAAGCCATTTGGAGGGCTTTATCCGGAAGCACGAGGGATGTGAAGTTGCCGTGGAAACCGGACGCAGGGGATTTCAGATCCGATGAGCACGGCCGTTTCCACCCAAGCCCTACGGAAGGAGTTTCATTTAGGCTGGGGCCGTGGGCGGGTTTTGGCTTTGGAGGGGCTGGATCTGGAAGTGAAGCGGGGAGAGGTGTTTGGCCTTTTGGGGCCGAACGGGAGCGGCAAGAGCACAGCGATGAAAATGATCCTGGGGCTGTTGCGGCCAACCTCGGGGCGGGCGGAGGTTTGCGGTGCGCGCGCCGGTACGCTGGCGGCCCGGCAGCAGATCGGTTTTCTCCCCGAAAATCCCTACTTCCCGGCCTTTCTTTCGGGGGCGGAGCTGGTGCGCTACTACGGAAAGCTCAGCGGCATGGGCGGAAAACCGTTGGAGGATAGACTGCAAGAGCTGCTCACTCTGGTCCGTCTGGGTGGCGAGGCGGGCCGGAGGCCCCTCCGGACTTATTCCAAGGGAATGTTACAGCGGGCGGGTTTGGCGGGTGCTTTGGTGAGCGATCCGGAAATCATCATGCTGGATGAACCGACCGCCGGGGTGGATCCGGCCGGGTCCCGGGAAATTCGTGATTTGATCCGGGAGCTGAAGGAGCGGGGAAAAACCGTGATCTTTTCCAGCCATCTGTTGGAGCAAGTGGAGGATGTGGCGGACCGGGTCATCATTCTCCATCGGGGACAGAAACTCCGGGAAGGCCGACTGGAGGAACTGTTAACCCAGACCGGGGAGTGGCAGGTCCGGGTGCGGGGATTGGGAGAGGCACAGCAGCGGGAGCTGCACGCGTGGCTGGCCCAGCGCGGCGCGGAAGTCCTCCAGGAGGGTTCACCTCGGGAAAGGTTGGAGGACTATTTTCTGCGGAGTCTGCCCGAGAGGGAACGGCGATGAGGGAGAGTTGGCGGCGGATCTGGGCGGTGGCGTCCAACACCTTTCTGGAAGCGGTGCGGCAGAAGATCTTTGCCGTTTTGCTGATCTTCGGGCTGGTGCTTCTCGGCGGCGCGAATTATTTCGCTGAGTTTTCCTTTCAGGAGCAGTTCAAATTTCTGAAGGACCTAGGATATGCCGCGATCAGCCTCATCGGTCTTTTGGTTGGGCTGTTGGGGGCGGCGCAGTTAATTCCAGCTGAAATTGAACGGCGGACCATTCTGACGGCCCTGTGCCGGCCGTTGCGGCGGTGGGAGTTTGTGGTGGGGAAATATTTGGGCCTGGTGTCCCTGCTCGGCGTGATGCTAGGGGTCATGGGTGCGGTGTTTTGGGCGGTCCTGCGCTGGAAGGAGGCGCAGTTAATCGGTGTGGAAGGTGGTGAGGGGGGGGTGGTGCAGGCCATTCAGGCCGAGTCCCGGGATCCCCGGTTGTGGCAGGCTTTCGTGCTGATTGCCGCCAAGCTGTTCGTTGTCTCTGGTCTTGCGGTTTTTTTTAGCACTTTGGCCACCTCCACCACGTTTGTGGTGGCGATGACCCTGATGGTGTATCTGATTGGGCATCTGCAAAGCGTGGCGAGGGAACAGTGGCTGGAATCAGGGGAGGCGGTGGGTTGGGCCCTGAAGTTTTTTTTAGCGGCGGTGGCGCTGTTGGTGCCCGACTTCAACCTTTACAGTTTGATCGACGAGATTGTCGCCGGAAACGAAGTGCATTGGCGGGCGACCCTGCAAGTGACGGGGTATTCAGCGGCCTATGTGGGGGTGTTGCTGGCCGCCGCCGCCTGGGTTTTTGAAGGCAGGGACCTGTGAGCCGGGTGAAAGGCTCCCTGCTGGCGGCGCTTCTGCTGCTGGCGTGGGGCCTCCTTAAGTTTCCTTGGGAAATCCAGATGACCCGCGAGCAACGCCTTGCCACGGTAGGATTTTCCGGTCCAACCAGCGTGGCTCTGCGGGAGAAGTTGGGCCAAGGATTGGCTTTGGCGGCCTTGGGAGGCTTTCGCGGGCTGGCGGCCAATGCCCTTATGCTGGAGGCCCACGGGGCTTGGGAGGAAAAGCAGTGGGTCCGGGTGCGGAGTGCCTTGGAGATGGCTACATTGTTACAGCCGCGGGTGGCCCTTTTTTGGGATTTGGCTTCCTGGCACTTGGCGTGGAATGCGGCGGTGGCCGCGGAGCGCTACAGCGGAGAGCCAAGTGAAACGCGGCGGCGGATCGAGGCCCGGAAATGGGTGGAAGCGGGGAGAGAGCTACTGGAGCGTGGGACCCGGGCGGTTCCGGAGAAGTCTCTGTTGTTTCAAAGGTTGGGGGATTTGTACTGGCAGCGGCTGGCGGATTATCAGGCCGCGGCGGCTTGTTACCGGGAGGCGCTAGCCAAAGGCGATGCTCCGCCTTACCTGGAGAGATTTGTCGGATACGCGCTCGACAAAGCAGGGGACAAGGCGGCGGCCCTGGAATATTTCCGGGAACTGCGCCGGTCCATGGGGCCGGTCCCGGATCCCGCCCGCAAACCGGAAGTGGTCGAACGGGAAATCCAGAAGCTGGAAAAAGAAATGGTAGAGGCTTCCCGCAAAAGGCGGTCGTGAAATACGGTATCTTTGGCGATATCCACGGGAATCTCGAGGCTTTGGAGGCCGTTCTCGCGGACATGGAGGAGCAGGGCATAACCCATCCGCTTTGTCTGGGGGACTTGGTCGGCTACGGGGCCAATCCTTCCGAGTGTGTGGAAGTGATCCGGGCTTTGAACTGTCCGGTTGTCCGAGGAAATCATGACGATCTTGTTACCCTGGGTAAAAGCCCAAACTCTTTTTCTGAGGCGGCTCGGATCTCGCTGGAATATTCCCGGCGCCAACTCAATCCCTCCCAGCTAAACTTTTTGCGGCGGTTGCCCCTGATTTGGGTGGAGGATCCTCTTACGCTGGTGCATGCGACCCTAGATGGTCCGGAATCTTGGGGATATATCTCGACCCGTTTGGAGGCCCAAACCTGCTTCCTCTACCAAAAAACCCCCCTCTGCTTTGTGGGACACACCCATCGTCCCTGCGCTTTTGCGCAAGAAAAAGAGGTTCGACCCTTGGAGTTCCGGTTAGTCGATACCCACCCAGACCGAACCAAGATTGGGCGGAAATTTCTCTTTAATGCCGGTTCCGTAGGTCAACCCCGAGATGGGGACTGGCGGGCCAGTTACGCTATTTATTCACCCCATGAATATTCCGTGGATCTTCGCCGGGTAAATTACAACATCGAAAGGGCGGCCTCAAAAATCCTTCAAGCGGGGTTGCCAGAATCACTATCCAAACGATTATTTAAAGGAGAATAAACTATTCAACTAGCTAGTAATCAACAAAAAAAGTTTATGAAAATTTTATGTAACTTGACAAACATGCCTTTTAGTCTATCTCAAACGGTTCTGTCCGAGGTTCGGGTCTGGAAAGACAAAGGTGAGCCCCTTTACGCCAACCACGTTCGCCTGAACTATCAAGAGCTGCTGGCGGCCTCGATCCGCTACTTTGGTAGCTGGCAAAAGGCCGTGGAAATGGCCGGAATCTCTTACGAGCAGGTGCGGAAATACCGCAAGTGGTCCAACGAGGCCATCATCCAGGAAATCCGTGATCTTCACGGCCGTGGGGTGGATCTTTCCTTCCGCGCCATGGCCCTGAGCCAACATAACGCCATGGTGTATGCGGCCATCCGTCCGAAATACTTCGGCAGCTGGAAGGCCGCCTTGGAGGCTGCTGGATTGGAGTCCGAAGAAATTTACCGCTACCGCAGCTGGGAAGAGACCGACATCCTTGAGGAAATCCGCCGCCTCAAATCGGAAGGGGCTGACCTCAGCTCGAAGGCGATGGATGAATCTTCCAACCGTCTCATCGCCACCGCCCGTCGCCGGTTTGGCAACTGGGGTCGCGCGCTCGAGCGGGCTGGAATCAATTATGACGAGATCCGCCGGCG
>JBEANM010000071.1:0-5615 GCA_041165425.1 Verrucomicrobiota bacterium | reverse complement strand
AGTGGCGGAGATGATCGAGAAGAAACGGCACCTCGTGGTGGAGGCGGGCACAGGCACGGGCAAGAGCCTGGCGTATCTGGTGCCGGCGGCGTATGCGGCGGAAGCCGGCAGAAAAGCGATCGTCAGCACTTACACGATCCATCTGCAGGAGCAGCTGTTTGGGAAGGATGTGCCGATCGTGCAGTCGCTGGTGCCGTTTGAGTTCACGGCCGCTTTGTTAAAGGGTCGGACCAACTACCTCTGTCCGCACCGGCTGAGGAAAGCACAAGCCGCTCAGGGAGAGCTATTTGCGACAGGGCAAATGGAGCAGCTGAAGGGGTTGGTGGAGTGGGCGGGGAGGACGAAGGATGGGACGTTGTCTGATCTGGATTTTGCGGTGGATGCGGCGGTTTGGGCGCAGGTGTGCAGCGAGGCGTTTGCCTGCACCCCACGGCACTGTGGGGGCGCGAACGGCTGTTTTTACCAGAAGGCGCGGGGCGCGATTCTGGATGCGAACGTGGTGATCGTGAACCACGCTTTGCTGTTTGGTCTGCTGGCAGGGTTGGAGCAAGAGGAGGAGACGCCGGATGAGGGGTATCTCTTCCCGAACGATTTTCTAATTTTGGACGAGGCGCATGAGGTGGAGGATGTGGCAGCGAAGGCGCTGGGGCTGGAGGTGAGGTTGGGGTCGCTCCGGTTTCTGCTCCAGCGGTTGGTTCATCCGCGGACGAAGAAGGGGGTGTTGGCGCGGCATCGGGATGGGGCGGCAACGAAGGCGGTCCTGGGGGCGTTGGAGATGGCGGAGGGATTTTTTGAGACCGTGCTGGAGGCGGGTGGGCTGAAGGAGGCGGGGCAGAAGCGGGTGCGGCAGCCGTTGGCGGTGAAAGATGAACTGGGGCCGAGGTTGATGGATATCCGGGCGCGTCTGCTGAAGCTGGCGGAGGAGGCGGACGACGGGGAGGAGAGGAACGAGTTGCGCGACCATGCAAGGAGGCTGGAGGGGACGGCGTTTGGGTTGGGGGAATTTCTGAAGATGAGCCGGGAGGGGCACGCCTACTGGATGGAGCGGCGGGTGCCGGAGGAGGGTCGGGCGTTCAAGGGCGAGATGAGCCTACAGGCGTCGCCGGTGGAGGTGGCGGAGCGGTTGCGGGAGCTGGTGTTTCGGGACGGGTCGACGACGGTGATGACGAGTGCGACGCTGGCGACGGGAAGGGGGTTGGAGTTTTTTGCCGAGCGGACGGGAGCGGAGAGTGCGGAGAAGCTGGTGGTGGAGTCGCCGTTTGATTATGCGACCCAGATGCGGGTCTTCCTTCCCAAGGGGATGCCGGAGCCGAGCGAGGGGGCCAAGTTTCAGGAGGCGTTGGAGGGGTGGATCCGGCGGTTGACGGGAATGACGAAGGGGAAGGCGTTTGTGCTCTTCACCAGTCGGGCGATGTTGAGGAGGACGGCGGAAAGGATGGCGGGATGGTTTGAGGAGCAGGGATGGAAACTACTAGTGCAGGACCGGGGGAATTCGCGGACGCGGTTGCTGCGGGAGTTTAAAGAGGATCTGCACAGCGTACTGTTCGGGACGGACAGCTTTTGGCAGGGCGTGGACGTGCCGGGGGAATCCTTGTCCAACGTGATTTTGACGCGGTTGCCGTTTGCCGTGCCGGACGAGCCGTTGCTGGAGGCGCGATGTGAGCGGATCCGGCAGAAGGGCGGGGAGCCGTTTCGGGACCTGCAGTTACCGGAGGCGGTGTTGAAGTTCCGGCAGGGGGTGGGGCGGTTGATCCGTAGCCGGGAGGACCGGGGTCAGATTGCGGTGTTGGACGGAAGGATTTTGACCAAGAGCTATGGTAAGGCGTTTCTGCAGATGTTGCCCGAGTGCGAGGTACAGATTTTGGAGGTTGAGGATTAGATTTTTCGTTTACGATTAGGTTTACGTTTACGAAAGCATGGAAGCGGGTGGCTAGTGGCGGGTGACGTGTAACGAGCAACCCGCAACGGGTTTGCGGTTACCGCAGAGGCGCAAAGGACGCGGAGGAGTGGCCGCGACGGAGCGCGGCCCTACAGACTTGTGGAGTTTAGGCGCGTCAGGCTAGGAAACTGGAGATTTCGAGGCAGGCTTTGACGTAGTCGGCCCGGAGGTTGCGGTACTTGAGGTAGTAGGCGTGTTCCCAGACGTCGATCCCGTAGATCAGGGTGGCGCCCTCCATCACGGGTGAATCCTGATTGGGGTAAGGCTTGATGAAGAGCTTGTCGTCCTTGCTGCGGGCGAACCAGGCCCAGCCGCTGCCGAAGATGCCCATGGCGGTCTTGGTCATCTCCTCCTTCCACTTGTCGTAACTGCCAAAGGTCTGGTCGATCTCCTGGGCCAGTTTGCCGGAGGGTTTCTGGCCGGGGTTGGCGAGGGTTTTCCAGAGATGAGAGTGGTTGGCATGGCCGCCCGCGTTGTTGCGGACGGTGGTGCGGATCTCGGTGGGGAGGGAGTCGAGGTCCTGCAAAAGCTCTTCCAGGGATTTCTTCTGGAGGTCGGGGTAGGGCGCGAGGGCCTTGTTGAGGTTGTTGACATAAGCGGCGTGATGCTTGCCGTGGTGGAGGGTCATGGTCTCTGCGTCGATGTAGGGCTCAAGGGCGGTGGGGGCGTAGGGGAGAGGAGGAAGGGTGAAGGGGCCGGAGGGCGCAGGGGCGATTTGCGCGCGGGAGGTGGAAGGCAGGAATTGAGACCCCAGTCCGGAAGCGAGGAGGATTTTGAGGAAGGATCGTTGGTTCATCATTCAAGTGTGAAGGGACGAGTTAGATGGTGCAAGTTGAGGGATTAAGGGATTAAGGGGTTAAGTTACGAGGAAACGCAGAATTTTTAATCCAAAGCCACCTAAAGTCCTCAACCCCTTAACCCCTGAATCCCTCGGCGGCGCCTCTTGGCGGGATGGGGATTTAAGGATATGATATCCAGCTAGTTCCATGAAATCGGCTGAAGTCAGAAAGGGTTACTTAGAGTTCTTCCGCGGGAAGGGCCACACGATCGTGCCCTCCGCCAGTTTGATGCCGACTTCACCGAACCTGCTCTTCACCAATGCGGGGATGAACCAGTTCGTCCCCATTTTTCTGGGGCAGGCCAAGTTCCCTCATTCTCCGGCGCGGGCGGCCGACACGCAGAAGTGCATCCGGGCGGGCGGGAAGCACAACGACCTCGAGGATGTCGGCTTCGACACCTACCACCACACCTTTTTCGAGATGCTGGGGAACTGGTCGTTCGGGGACTACTTCAAGAAGGAGTCGATCGACTGGGCGTGGGAGCTGTTGGTGGGAGTGTGGAAGTTTCCCCCCGCGCGGATCTATGCCACCGTCTATCAGCCGGGGCCGAAGGATCCGGCGGAGTTCGACCGTGAGGCGCACGGGTATTGGGTCGAGAAATTCAAGTCGGTCGGCCTCGATCCCAAGATCCACGTGGTGATGGGAGGGGCGAAGGACAATTTTTGGATGATGGGGGAGACGGGGCCGTGCGGACCGTGCTCCGAGGTGCATGTGGATCTCACCCCGGAAGGAAAGACCCAGGGCAAGCTGGTGAACCAGGGGGATCCGCGCTGTCTGGAGATTTGGAATCTGGTGTTCATCCAGTTCAACGCCGAGCCGGGCGGAAAGTTTAAACCGCTGCCGGAGCGGCATGTGGACACAGGGATGGGCCTGGAGCGGGTGGCGGGGATTTTTGCGGCCACGGAGGGATTTAAGGATTTCCGGAAAGATCCCTCCAACTACGCGAGCGACCTCTTTTCCCCGATTTTCGAGAAAATCCAGTCGATCGCGGGAGTTACCTATGGAGCCAAGGTGCCCAAGAGCCGGGAGGGGGTGAAGGCGGAGGAGATGAATGACTGCATCTTCCGGGTGTTGGCGGATCATGTGCGGACGCTCTCCTTTTCGATCGCGGACGGGATCGTGCCGGGGAATGAGGGCCGGAACTATGTGCTGCGCCGGATCCTGCGACGGGCGGTGATGTTCGGAAAGCGGCTGAAGTTACCCGACGGATTTCTGACCGAGCTGGCCACGCCGGTGATCGAGACGATGGGTGGGGTATTTCCCGAATTGCGGGCGCGGGAGAAGGAGATCCGGGCGGTGTTGTCGGGGGAGGAGGCTTCGTTCTCGAAGACGTTGGAGCGGGGGTTGGCAATGTTTGAAAAGTTGGCTGCCGGCTCCGGGAAGGGCATCCAAGGGGAGGATGCCTTCACGCTTTATGACACCTACGGCTTTCCGCTGGATTTGACGCAACTCTTGGCGCGGGAGCGGGGGCTGGCGGTGGATGCGGAAGGTTTTGAGAAGGCGATGGAGGGGCAGCGGGAGAGGGCGCGGAAGTCGCAAAGCAAGACGACGATCAAGGTGGAGGAGGAGGCGGGGGCGGATTTTCCGACCGTTTTCACCGGGTATGAGAAGACCGAGGAGGCAAAGGTGGAGAAGTTTGCGGCGGAGGCGCTGAAGGAGCCCGGGCCGGGGGGGGCGAAGGGGAAGGTGTTTCTGGCGACGACGCCGTTTTACGGGGAGATGGGGGGACAGGTGGGAGATACAGGTTGGATCGAATGGGACGGGAGGAAGGTGAAGGTGGTGGGGACGATCCGTGGAGCGGGGGGCGTGCCGGTGCACCTCACGGAGACGGTGGTTGAGGCGAAGGGGCCGGTCCGGGTGCAGGTGGATACGGAGCGGCGGGGGCGAATTGAAGGGCACCACACGGCGACGCATTTGTTGCACTGGGCCTTACGCAATGTGTTGGGCGACGGGGTGCGGCAAAAGGGTTCCTATGTGGGGCCGGACCGGCTGCGGTTTGATTTTGCGCACCTGAAGGCCATGACGGCGGAGGAGCTGAAGCAGGTCGAGGCGCAGGTGAATGAGAAGGTACAGGCGGACGCGCCGGTAAAGTGGGGGGAGCGGGCGTTTGCGGAAGTGAAGGATGATCCGACGATCCTGCAGTTTTTCGGGGACAAGTACGGGACGACGGTGCGGGTGGTGGATATCGGGGGGTTTTCGAAGGAACTGTGCGGCGGCACCCACGTGCGGTCTTGCGGGAAGATTGGAGCGGTGCGGGTGGTGGCGGAGTCGGCCATCGCGGCAGGGGTGCGAAGGATCGAGGCGGTCTCGGGGCCGGCGTTGGCGGAGTGGTGCCGGGAGGAAATGAAAAGGCAGCAGGAGAGGTGGGAGAGCCTGGCCAAGCGGAAGGCGGGAATCGTTCCGCTTTCCCATGAAAGTGGGACGGTGGCGGCAGAGAAGCTGTGGGACTTGATGAAAAAACGGGAAGCAGAGCTGGCCCAAGCGGAAGAGGCGATTCGGGAAGAGGACAAACAGGCGGCCAAGAAGCAGACGGCGGAGTGGCAGAAGAAAGCTGAGAGCGAAGCCAAGGAGCTGTGGAGCTCGGCGACGACCTTGGGCGGGGTGCGATGGATTGGGAAAGATCTGGGAGAGATTTCCGCCGGGTACCTGCCGATCTTGGCCGATCGGCTGAAGAAAGAGGGGGAGGTGGTGGTATTTTTGGCGGGTCGGGAAAACGGGAAGGTGCCGCTGGTAGCGGTTTGCACGCCGGAGGCGGCGAAAAAGGTGCCCGCGGGTAAGCTGATCCAAGCGGCGGCGCCGGAGGTGGGCGGCAAGGGCGGAGGGCGCCCGGATGCGGC
>JBEANM010000070.1:0-5646 GCA_041165425.1 Verrucomicrobiota bacterium | reverse complement strand
AGGTAGGAGTTGAGCGATCAGATTACGGGTTTCCGCGCCGGAGCCGTCGTCGGCGATGAGGATTTCGCCGGGAGCTACCGTTTGGTTTCGGAAGGCAGCTAGGCAGAGCTCAAGCGGCCGGAGATGGTTGTAGGTGCTGATGACAACCGAGATGCGGGAGGGTGAGATCATGCAGCCAAATCCTTCACCTTCTGATCGAGAATGGAAAGGTGGGCCTCGGGATCAAGGGGTTTGCCGGTGGCGCGCTGGATCAGGTCGTCGGCGAGATACCGCCGGCCGTGGGCGTGAATTTTTTGCCGGAGCCAATGTAGCAGGGGATGGTAATCCCGTCGGTCGAGTGAGGTCTGGAGGCCTGGCAGATCCCGGTGGGAGGCCTGCCAAAGCTGGGAGCCCGTGAGGTTGCCCAGTGTGTAGGTGGGGAAGTAGCCAAAACCGCCCAAGGACCAGTGGATGTCCTGTAGGCAGCCGCGGGCGTCGTCGGGGACTCTTAAGCCGAACAGTTTTTGGAAGAGCTCGTTCCACGCGGCTGGCAGGTCGCGGACCTTGAGCTCACCGGAGATGAGGGAAGTTTCAAGCTGGAAGCGGAGCAGGATATGGAGGTCGTAGGTAACTTCGTCGGCCTCGACGCGGATGAAGGACCGTTCCACCGCATTGGCGGCGCGCCAGCACTGCTCCCAGTTGTGGCCGGCGAGGTCGGGAAACGCCTGCGCCAGGTCAGGCCACCAGGCTTTCCAGAACGAGTGGCTGCGTCCGACGCGGTTTTCCCAGAGACGCGACTGGGATTCGTGGATCCCGAGGGAGGCGGCTTGACCTAGCGGAGTGCCGAGCTCCATTTCCGGGAGGCCTTGGTCGTAGAGTCCGTGGCCGGCCTCGTGAAGAACCCCGTACAGCGAAACCATAAAGTCCGTTTCGTCGTAACGGGTGGTCATGCGGGTGTCGTGGGGGCCTAGGCCCGAACAGAACGGGTGGGTGCTGGTATCGAGGCGCCCGGCGGCGGTGTCGAAACCGATTTTGGGCAAGAGGGAGTGGAGGAACTTTTCCTGATGGGGGCGCGGATAGTGGCCGGAGAGGTTTTTGCGGGAGGGATGGGCGGGAACGGCGAAGGCTTTTTCGGCGATGCTGACAAGGCGGGGCTGAAGTTTTGCGAAGAGGGCGGAGACTTCCGCCGTCTTCCAGCCGGGTTCGTAGCCCTCAAGAAGAGCATCGTAGGGGTGGCCGGAGTGGCCCCACAGGTCGGCCATGCGGCGGGCGAGGGAAAGGAGTTTTTCCAAATGGGGGGCGAAAGAGGAGAAGTCGGACTTTTTCCGGGATTCTACCCAGACCGAGCGGGCAAGGCCGCTGGCGCGCTCGTTTTCTTCGACGAGTTCGGTGGGGATGCGGGTGGCCCGATCGTAGTCGTGCCGCCAGCGGGTGAGACAGGCGGCCTCGGGGCTGTCGGGGGGAGGGTTGGCCGATTCACAAGCGGAAAGCCAGTCGCCGACTTCCGGGGCGGTGGCGAGGCGGTGGGCGATGCCGGCGATCTGGGCGGACTGTTCTGCGCGGAAGGAGTGGGATTTGGGAGGCAGGAGGGTTTCCTGGTCCCAACCGAGCAGTCCGCCGGTGGCGCCGAGGAGGGCTAGTTCCCGTCCCCGGGTGCGGAGCTTTTGGTAGGCCTCAGGCAGGACTGGCATCAGCTGATGATGCGACAAGAAAACATTCCATGGAATGTTGGAATGATGCCATCGGGGTTGGGGGTGGGTCTGACCCCCTTCAAGGGTCGGGGGTAACCCCCGACCCCGGTAGCATTGTCCTATAATCCTAGGAATGTGGGATGGTAGGCGGCGGTTAGGGATTGGGAGTTTGGAGAGCGTCGGGCGGTAGGAGGCCGCGGGAGATCAGTTTTTGGGCAAACTCGACCTGGCTGGGGGCAAGGTCGGTGGAAGGGGCCTTGGGAAGAGGGCCATCGAAGAGTTCGTAGTTGAAAAGCTGATGGGCGACCTGAGGGAAGCGGTCGTGGGGAAGGATGGGAATGACAAAGGCGAGGCGGTTGTGGGGATTGTCGTCCGTTTCCGGAATCACGGGGGGCCGGCCCTGCCCGAGCTTCACTTGGGCCTGGAAACTGGTAACCCCGAGGTGCTGGGCGATGTGAAAGTTGTACAGAAGGACTTCCTTGAGAGTGGTTTGGGCTTCCGTCGGCGGATTATCGCCATCGCGGCAAAATTCTTCCAGCAACTCCTCCACCGAGACTTGGGCGTCATCGGCCCGGGCCAGCCAGAAAAGGACAAGATAGAGTTGCTTCTGCATTTCCACCGGAGCCTTGAGCTGGTTGAGGGTGGTGGGATTCAGAAGGCGGACCAGATTCTCCTTGGCGGTTTCCACCCGCTTCAGCTTGCTCATGCCTTCTGCTGCCGTCATGGAGTCGAGAATCAGGTTGTCATCCGGGGTCAGATAGTTCCGCCCGCCCAAGAGATCGTAATTTTCGTCATAAGGTTGCTGGAGCAAAAAAGGCAGGGCAACGGGGGGTGCGGCATGGTTGCTGACAGTAGTGAGGAAAAGGAGAAACAGGGCCAACCAGATCATCCCCGAAGATTAAGGAAGGGACGCAGATCGAAAAGCCGTTAAGATTAACCCATGGGACTGGTCAGGTTTCTGTTGGGGGCGGCAGTGGTTTTCCATCATTCCACGATTCCTTGGAATCTTCCGGTGGTGGACGGGCATCAGGCGGTACGGCTTTTTTACATCATCTCTGGCTTCTACATGGCCATGATCTTGGATCGGAAATATGCGGCAACCCGCGAGGGGATGTGGCTTTTTTACACTAACCGGGCCTTGAGGATTTTTCCAATCTACTGGCTGGTGCTGGTAGCGGCGGGGCTCTTTTACGCGGCGGCCTGGGCTTGGCTAGGGCGCGTGCCGGAGCGGTTCGGCTGGTATCTACCCCTGATGGAGAGTGGCCACGGGGTATTCCTTGCCGGGCTTGGGGTCAGCCAACTGACGCTGTTCGGGTTGGACTGGTTTAATCTCTTTGATTTTCAGGGGGCGACGTTGGCCTGGGGAGGGACGGTGCCGGAGGGGAGGTCGGCAGGCTTTCTCTGCCTGGTGCCGCAGGCATGGACTCTGGCCGTTGAACTGAGTTTCTACCTCTTTGTGCCCTGGATGGTGCGGTGGAGGACGGGCCCGATCGCGGTGCTTTGCGCCGCCGGATTTGCCTTACGGGTGGGGTTATGGATGTGGCGACCCGTGGAGACGGGGTCGCTCAACTATTTCTGGTTTCCCCTGCAGCTACCGTTCTTCCTCCTGGGCATTCTCAGTTATCGCTGGACGCGGGTGAGCGGCCCATTTTGGAAAAAAACAGGACTGGCCTTGGCGGTGAGGGTGGCGGTGCTGGGTCTTTTGGCGGGGTATGGGCTCATGCCGGATGGCTGGGACCAGGCGATTTCGTGTGGGGTGCTGGCCCTGCTGATCCCGGGGCTGTTTGAGGGGGAGGGTCGCTGGCAAAGGTGGGTGGGGGAGTTGAGCTATCCGATTTACGTGGTTCACATCCTGGTAAAATGGGTCTTTTTGGCGGCTGAGGGGGTGGAGCGGACCGGGCAAGCCGAGGTGTCCGGGCTTTGGCTGCTGGCCGGCTCGGTGTTTGTATCTGTGGCCATAGAGAAAGTGGTGGGGGCCCCTTTGGAAAGATGGAGGCAGAAAAGGATCCAAACCGAGCCGGGTCCGGCGAGAGGTTTGATGGCTTGAGCCCAGGAAAGTAAACTTCCTTTATGGATTTCACGATTGTAACGCCAAGCCATCGGCAGCTGGATTGGTTGGCTTGCTGCATTGCCTCCGTGGCCGATCAGGAGGGCGTGACGGTTGAACATATTGTGCAGGATGCCGGCACGGAGGGTTTCGCGGAATTTGCGGAAAGGATGCGGAAGCGGTGGCCGGACCGGGAGGGATATCGCCGGGTGATGATCTCGGAAACCGACGCCGGAATGTATGACGCGATCAATAAGGGGCTTAAACGGGGAAGCGGTCGGATCTGTGCCTATCTGAATTGTGATGAGCAGTACCTGCCAGGAGCGCTGGTCAAGGTGAAGGAGGGTTTCGCCAAGCATTCCGAGGCCGAGATTTTGTATGGAGGTTTTCTGGTGGTGGATGAGCAGGGTCGTCTGGTGGCGGCCCAGCGGCCGGTGCGGATGTTTTGGCCCCATGTGGCGACCTCGCATCTGCCGAATTTCACGTGTGCGACCTTTTTTCTTCGGGCCATGTTGGAGCGCGACAAGGCCTGGTTTGATTCCTCCTACCGGGCCTGTGGCGATGCGGTGTGGACCGTGGCGCGACTTAAGGCCCGAACTCCATCTTGGCTTCTCCGGCAATTCGTGGCTGTTTTTGCAGAAAGGGCCTACAGCCAGGGGCTCAGCAAGATTGGGTCACAAGAAAGTTTTCGGCTCAAAGTTTTGCAGCCGCAATGGATCCGGGCGTTAGGCTGGTTCTGGAAAGTCATTCATCGGGGGAGAAAGCTTTTTTCGGGCCAATACTTTCCAGCCTATGTTTCTTCGCAAATTTTTTTATATCCACTTCAACGCGAGTCACGCCAGGCCGTTGGCGGAATTCTGCTGCCTTTCTGGACCTCGCGACTTCGCAGGGTGCTCGAGAGGGATTAGCCGAGACTGGCCGGCTCGTCGAAAACAGTGGCCACCAATCTGCCGGAGACAGATTGAAGTGAAAAAAGGCGGGCGGCCAGACGATGTTGGGGATTTTGGCGAAGGTAAAAAATGATCCGACCGGACTTTTCGCCCGGAATCTCGGCAATTTCGGAGTACTTCTCAATGGTATTGCCCTCGCTTGAGGCCAGCAGGGAAAAGTAGGAAGAACCCACCAAGCTTTCGACCTGCCCTCCCAGCACCAAAGCCGCTTTTTCGTTCGCAAATGTGATCAAACCGCTGCGGTCGGAAATCAGCACCCCCAGGGGAAGAGCGGTCATTACGGCGACCGTTTCGTCCACAGATCTTTGCAGCCTTTGTTTTTGTTGGCTCAATAAGGCGGACAGCCCCCCTGCCAGAAAAACCGTCAAGGCCCGCACGAGGCCCCGAGAAAAGGCAAACTGACTCGGACCCGCCTCTGCGGCAGAAGGGGATCCGGGGACGAAAGAATAGCGCCAAGCTGTCAGCAAAAGAAAACAGAGCAGGGCGTAGAATGGGGTCCAAAGAAGGATTGCGCGGGGTTTTAAAAAAAAGGCCGAAGCGGCCAAAACCAAAATCGCCAAAAGCGGGGCCAGGGTAATATCCCCCAGAAGGTAATGGGTGAAACGATCCAGGGTGAACACCAAAACCAAGCCCCCGAGAGGGATCCAAGGGTTTCCGCCGACGTTTTCTTGGCTCCCTTTCATCTTCCTAAGCCTATCCCCCTTGACCTAGGAAACCAATCCAGGACAACAAGAATTCCGCAAAGCTTCCACTCCGGGAAGGATTAGAAGTAAAGTTCCTTGGTGAGGAGGCTTCGCATTTTGCAAATTTTTTCCCGCTACCTGGAATATGGGGGGGAGGAATATATTGCCGGACGAATTGAGGATGCCTTGGCGGATCGTCACGAAATGTTTCGGTATGTGGGATCCACCAAGCGGCTGTTTGAAGGGGGGATGACGGAAAAAGCCCTGATTCCCTGGAAGACCTATCACAACAGCGA
>JBEANM010000069.1:0-6108 GCA_041165425.1 Verrucomicrobiota bacterium | reverse complement strand
ATGACGTAGGCCGCGATCCGGTTGATACTTGCGTCAAAATAGTCCAAGGCGATCTTCACCCGATCCCAAGCCTGGCCTGCCCCCACCTCATGAAAGACCGCCCGGGTAGGATCATCAAAAAGCACCACATGGTCCGAGTCCCATCGAATCGGCCGGCTGGTATGGAGCAACAACCCCTCATGGAAGGTCAGCAGGGCGGAAATCTTGTCCGCGATCCCCTCGGTGGGATGGAAATGCCCCATGTCCAGACAGAGTAGTTTCTTCCGGCTGAGCGCATAGGAGGAGTAAAACTCCATCGAGCCCGCCACATACTCCTCGCTCCCGATCCCGAACAGCTTCGGCTCGACCGCGTCCAGACACAGCTTCTCCTCCGATATCTTAGCGGCGAAAATCTCGTCATAGGATTTGGCCAGCCGCGCGCGGGGCGACCAGCGGTCCCCGGGAAGATCCTTCAGGCCGTCCGGCACCCAGTGGTTGTTGACGCAAACCCCGCCCTGCGCCTTGCCCATGGCCGCCGCGATCTTTCGGCTGGCAATCCCGTGCTGCACCCAGAATTTTCGGACGCCTTCATCCGCGCTCGAGAGGGTGAACCCGTCGGCCGCTTTGGGATGGGCGAAGTAGGTGGGGTTGAAATCAAGGGCAATCTTTTGGCTCTTGGCCCAGTCCACCCAGTTCTGGAAATGGGAAAGCTCCATGGCGTCCCGGTCCACCTTCTTTTTCCCAGGCTCGGCATAGAAGGCATGAAGGTTCACCCGGTGGGTTCCGGGCACCAAAGAGATCACCTTTTCAAAATCCATCCGCATCTCGTCCCCGTGGCGGGCCCGACCGGGATAGTTCCCCGTCGCCTTGATTCCGCCGCTATCCGCTACCCCTGAACCTGCCTCCAGCCCCGCCACGTCATCCGCCTGCCAGCAGTGGATGGAGATGGGCACCTTCAGCGCCGCCTCCACCGCCTTGGCCGGATCGATTCCTAAATCGGAATATGCTTTCATTAGACTTTCGACATTGGTCGGATTCCCAGCGCGATCAATCCGTCACCGATGGCACAATCCTCCAGATTCGCAAAAGCCTCTCATACAGGATCGTGCACCCCCTTGCATGGATCCGTGCTTGCAGAACTAGCCTCTTCCCGTTGCGCCTCATCCAAAAAGCGCTTCGCGGCGTCCCGGAAAAATTTAGTCTTCAAATAACGGATCGTCGACTCGACGGGTTTTTTGGTCGCATCGGAAAACAGCGGGGTCCAAAACTCTCTCCTCCACCACATACTGAAGGACGGGTCGGTTCTCCAGCGGCATGTTTTCTTATCTTTAAAAAACCAAGCAACGGGTTCGCTCTCATTTCCAGCTTTCGTTTCTTATTCCATTTTTGGTATGATTAACCGAAAGCCTAAGCATGGAGCCAAACAATCCACCCGGATTTCGCCCCGCCGCAACTCCAAGCTCGAGCAGGCCTACCAGCACACCAAGGAACGATACGCCGGGGTCGGGTTGGATTCGCCGCCACGGGCCCGGGGAAGGAACACGATGACCACCATGAAAAGCACCCTCGCCCACGGCAGCCCTGCCAAGTAAAGGCAACGGTGCTGATGTCATGGGACGCCCTGCAGCCACCTTTGAGCCGGAGGGCAAACGCAGACATACCGCGCCGGGCCGATGGGCATCGTTTGCATCTGAAACGCCACGACCCGCACGATCCTTGACCATGAAAACCGTACTTTTTTTTCTGCTGTCTTGCGGCTGGATCAACGGGATGAGTTTTGCCCAGGAACTTTCCCTCCACCCCCTGCTCCGGGACGGGGCGGTTCTCCAGCGGGACGTCCCCGTGCCCATCACCGGCCTGGCCCCAGCGGGGACTCAGGTCTGGTTGGATTGGAAAAACAAAACCTATACCACTTCGGCGGATACCTCCGGAAAATGGGCCGTCCTCCTTCCTCCCGGACCGGCCGAGACCCAAGGGCAGACTTTGCGGGTGAAATCGGGCACCTCCGCCCTGCAAATCACCAACCTCCTCGTGGGGGAGGTCTGGTTGGCCAGCGGCCAGTCCAACATGGAATGGATCCTGGCCGAATGCGTCACCCAATCCGCCGAAGCGGCCAAGGCCGCGGATCCACTCCTCCGCTTTACCACCATCCCGCGAATCATCGCGGAAACGCCGGCCGCCACCGTGCCGGTGACTTGGCAAGCCGCCACCCCCGAGAGCGTCCTGAAAATGTCCGCCGTGGCCTACTTTTTTGCGCGGGAACTGCGCCGGGAACTCCAGGTTCCCATCGGCATCATCTCCAGCGCCTTTGGAGGCACGCCGGCCGAGGCCTGGATCCCAGAGGCCACTTTCGACACCAACCCCAAGCTGGCTCCGGCCATGCAGAGAAGAAAAACCTACCCCGACGAATACCCCAACCTTCTGCGGGACTACGAGCAGAAGAAGACAGCCTACGAAGGCCAGGTGGCCGCCGCCCGCTTGGCCGGGCTCCCGCCCCCTTTCCCACCTTACCCACCCCCGCCGGTCGGAAAAAATCCCAACCTCGCCTCGGTTTTATGGAACGGAATGATCCATCCTTTACGCCCCTTTCCGATCCGGGGTGTCATCTGGTATCAGGGCGAATCCAATGTTAGGCAGACGGACATCTACGAGTCTCTGCTCTCCTCCCTGATCACGGCATGGCGGGCCCAATGGAAACATAGCGGAGGGGATTCCCTTCGGGGCTTGGATCGGTGGCGCTGGAAATTCCATTCCCTGCTCGCCTCTCCGGATTTTCCCTTTCTTGTCGTGCAACTGACGGATTTCAATTTTCCCCCCGAGGGGGCCAGCGGAACCTCCTGGGCGCGGCTACGGGATGCCCAGGCATCCGTGACCGATCGACTGCCATGGTCGGGGCTGGCCGTGACGCTGGGCTTGGGCGAAGCCGAGGACATCCATCCCCAAAGGAAAATGGAAGTGGGTAAACGTCTCGCCTTGCTGGCCCGCAAAATTGCCTACGGCCAGGAGGTTCCCTGTGTTGGACCGATTCTGGAAGCGGCTCAATCCAAAGGAGAAGAAATGGAACTGACTTTCCGCTCCGTGCACGGCTCCCTGCGCACCTCGGACGGGAAAGAGCCCGGTTCCTTCACCCTGGCCGGCCAGGATCGGAAATTTTATCCGGCCCAGGCAAAGATCGATGGAACACGCCTCGTCCTCACGGGTGCGGGGGTTCCGGAACCTGTCTTTGTCCGCTACGCATGGTCGAATCGGCCGGAAAACCCAAACCTCACCGATGATTCCGGTCTCCCCGCGCGCCCGTTCCGGACCGACCCCGATCCGTCCCCCGCCCCCTGATCCCATCCGGATTGATTCTTGGAGCCTTTTCTCGGAGTTCCTAGAATTCAGGCCATGAGAGAAGGACGTTCCCAGCTACCATTTTCCCGCCCTGGATGGTTCGGTTCCCAAGCCTCGGGGACCCTGAAAGGCTTTACCCTCGTGGAACTTTTGACGGCCGTGACCATCTTGGCCCTGTTGGCTGGCCTGGGGGTGGCAGGATTTCAACACGCAATCTCTGCCTCCCATACCGGCCAGTGCGCGGCAAACCTCCGCACCATAGCCCAGGCAGTCCTGGCCTACTCGGCTGACGAGGGGGGAAAAGTTCCGCCGGCGATGGCTCCCGCCACCCCGGAAGAAAGCGGAGGGGCCGGCCACCGCCTTCGGATCGATTATTTACGGACTTACCTGCCCCCTTTGGCGGGCTCTGAGCGGCAACACCCCTATCTTTGCCCGGCCGCCCGCCGGCCCGGCCTGTGGAACAACACCTGCCCGGACTACGGTTGCAACCTTCGCTGGTCCGATGCGGAAAATGCCGGCGCCTTTGCCCTTCAGTCCTGGAATCCGGAGCCGCACCCCGCTGAAATGCGCGTCGCCCGCCTCCAAAACCCTTCCCAACTCCTCATGTTTACGGACTCCTACGCCAGCAACAGCATCTACCAAACGGGCCGCTGGGGCATGGATCTCCGGGTCATCACCAACGGGGTGACCCCCTCCAGTTTACTTGCCGGTGGCATTGCTCCCCGTCACCAGGTGCGGGGAAAAGCCGGCTTGGGCAGATTCAACGCCGCTTTTTTCGACGGCCATGTGGAATCCATCCGAATGGACGACCCGCGGGTAGCGGATCCGGAAACCCGCCGCCGCTGGGTCAGCGTGGAATAGAGCTGCGCGCGAATTGATTTTCGCTTCAGAGGTGCCCTTGCAAAAACCGGCCTACAAACAATTGCTCATGAACGACCTCCATGTGATCGGAGCTCTTATAAATTACAATTTATCAATATTTACCAGGTCTGTTTTTTGATTTTTGAGTCAGAAGTCAATTTTTCGAACATCCCAGTTCTTCAAAAACCGGATTCCCCGCCCGATAGCTTGGGCTAGAGAAGCTCTCATGCTCTTTTCAGGTGCTCAGTGGATCGGAGATCGCAAAAGAAAAACCCACGGAGGCCAGCCCTCCCCCTTCCTGCGGAAGTCCTTCATTCTTCCCGGCCCGATTCGTAAAGCCACGCTCCACTGGACCGCCCTGGGAGTGGCCGACCTCCATCTCAACGGCCAAAAAATCGGTCGCGATTTCCTGATGCCCGGCTGGTCGGACTACCGAAAACGCGCCCAAGTCCTCTCCACCGATGTCACCCGGCTTCTCCGGCCCGGTCCCAACCGGCTCGGTGCCATCCTCGGAGACGGCTGGTACTGCGGCTACCTGCTCTGGAAAAAGGATCGCAACTTTTACGGTAAATTCCCCCAACTGCTCGCCCGGCTGGAGATCGAGCTTAAAAACGGACGTCGACTTTCCATCGTCACCGACCGGACCTGGGAACTCCGTTACGGTCCCATTCTTTCCACCGACCTCTACGACGGGGAAAATTACGATGCACGGAAAGAGATCCCCGGCTGGTGTGATCCGGAGACACGGACTGCCGGCTGGCGCCGGGCGGACGTCTTTCCGAAATATCGTGGCCTTCTCCAACCCAAGATCAATGAGCCGGTGCGCGTTACCCAAACTCTCCCCACCCGAAAGATCACCCGGCCCGGGTCTGGCAAATATGTCTTCGACTTCGGCCAGAACCTGACCGGGGTCTGCCGCCTAAAAATCCGCGGCCGCCGCGGTCAAACTATCACCCTGAAGTTTGCCGAGATGCTCAAGGCCGACGGACATGTCTACCGGGAAAACCTTCGCTCCGCTTTGGCCACCGACAACTACACCTGCCGCGGAGGCGACCCCGAGGAGTGGACTCCGCGCCTCACCTTCCATGGATTCCGCTATGTGGAGGTCACCGGCCTCACCCGCCCTCCCTCCAAATCCCTGCTGACCGCCCTGGTCCTGCACACCGACATGAAACCCACCGGCCGATTCCGCTGCTCCCGGCCGATCCTGAACCGACTCAACCAGAACATCCGTTGGGGCCAACGGGGCAACTTCCTCGACCTCCCCACCGACTGCCCCCAGCGGGACGAGAGGCTCGGCTGGACCGGCGATGCCCAGGTCTTTATCGGCACCGGGGCTTATCCCGATGTGGCCCCGGACGTGCTCGGCCAACTTGGCCCGGGTCAGTTTGGCAACGCCGGCTGGGCGGATGCGGGCGTCATCTGCCCATGGATGATCTACTGGCACTACGGGGAACGGCAGATTCTAAAGGAGAACTACCCCGCGATGGTGCGGTGGATCGAATACCAACGGAAAACCTCCAAGAATTTGCTCCGACCCCGCACGTCCTACGGAGACTGGTTGGCCATTGATGCAGTCACCCCACAAAACGCCCCGGTACCATGCGATCTGGTGGGCACCGCCTACTTTGCCCACACCGCGGACCTGATGGCCCGGATGGCTAGCGTATTGGGCAAATCTGCGGATCGGACCCGTTTCCGGCGACTGCACGGGAGAATTGTGGCGGCTTTTCAAAAGGCATACGTGACGCCGGACGGCCGGATCGTGGGGCACTGTCAGACCTCCTATCTCCTCGCTTTGGCTTTTGATCTTCTGCCCGCCGGACTCCGCCCCAGGGCTTTCGGACATCTGGTGGACCTCATCTCCGCCCGGACCGACCACCTCACCACTGGCTTTTTGGGAACTCCCCTGCTTTGTCCCGTGCTGAGCCGTTT
>JBEANM010000068.1:0-6517 GCA_041165425.1 Verrucomicrobiota bacterium | reverse complement strand
TCAACATCGGCTCCGTGGTGGGCCTCGTCGGCAACGCTGGACAGGCCAACTACGCCGCCGCCAAAGCCGGCCTCATCGGTCTCACCCAATCCGTCGCCCGGGAGTTTGCCTCCCGCGGGATCACCTGCAACTGCGTCTGCCCCGGCTTCTTCGATACGGACATGACTTCGGTACTCAAGGACGACCTAAAGTCTAAAGTATTGACCGGTATACCTTTAGCTAGATTTGGAAAGCCGGAAGAGGTGGCAGGTTTAGTCTCTTTTCTCTGTGGGCCGGACGCTGGCTACGTCACCGGTCAGGCCTGGGCCATCGATGGCGGGATGACGATGTAACCCGATCGGGACCCCCCCTCATTTTCTTGTTGCCTAAATGCCTCCGAGAATCCTTACTTCGCACCTCACAAACCTAGGAGCCCAAAGCACATGAGCGAAAAACCCGTCGACCAAAAAGTCAAAGACATCATCGTGGAACAACTCAGCGTCAACGCCGAGCAAGTCACGCCCGAAGCCAAGTTCATCGAGGACCTCGGCGCGGACTCCCTCGACATCGTCGAGCTCGTCATGGCGTTCGAAGAGGAGTTCGGCATTGAAGTTCCCGATGGGGACGCGGAAAAGCTGCTCACCGTCGGCGATGTCGTGAAGTACATCGAAGACAAGCAGTCCAAATAATTTTGCCAACCCCGCGCCCGGCTTGGAGGCTTCTCCCAGCCGGGCGTTTTTCCGTCCGGATTTTATGAGTACCCGTCGCGTAGTGGTCACCGGCCTGGGCGCCCTCACGCCCCTCGCCAACGACTTTCCCGGCACCTGGGAGCGCCTGCTCCGCGGGGAAAGCGGCATTGGCCCGATCACCGCGTTCGACTGTACCGGTTATGACTGCCGGATTGCTGGCGAGGTTCGTAATTTTGACCCCGCCAGCGGCTTCAAAAATCCCAAGGAGGTCCGGCGCACCGACCGCTACACCCACCTCGCCATGGGCGCCGCCGCCGAGGCCTGGAAAGACTGCGGGTTGCAGGAAGGCTCCTTCGACGCCGACCGCGCCGGTGTCCTCGTCGGCTCCGGCATCGGCGGCCTCCGTACCCTCGAGGAGCAACACTCGATCCTCCGGGACCGCGGCCCCAAAAAAGTCTCCCCCTTCATGATTCCGATGATGATCAACAATATCGCCTCGGGTCATATCTCCATGCAGTACGGGCTACGCGGTCCCAACTTTGCCATCGTCTCCGCCTGCGCCACTGCCAGCCACTCCATCGGTGAAGGCTGGCGCCTCATCCGCGAGGACGAGGCCGACATCATCGTCGCCGGCGGCAGTGAGGCCGCGGTCGTCGGCTTGGGCCTGAGCGGCTTTGCCGCCATGAAGGCCCTCTCCACCCGCAACGAGGAGCCCACCAAAGCCTCCCGTCCCTTTGACAAAAACCGCGACGGTTTCGTCCTCAGCGAAGGCGCCGGCATCGTCGTCCTGGAGGAACTGGAACACGCCAAGAAACGGGGCGCCAAGATTTACGGCGAAGTTGCCGGCTACGGCGCCACCGCCGATGCCCACCACCTCACCGCTCCCGCCCCGGAAGGGGCCGGGGCCGCTCGCGCCATGAAGATCGCCCTCAAGCACGCCCAAATCCGCCCCGACCAGGTCGGCTACGTCAATGCCCACGGCACCTCCACCCCCCAGGGCGACATCTGCGAGACCCAAGCTATCAAGTCCGTTCTGGGCGACCACGCCAAGAAAGCGATGGTCAGCTCCACCAAATCCAACCTGGGCCATCTCCTCGGTGCCGCCGGCTCCGTGGAAATGGCCATCTGCCTCAAGGCTCTTGAGACCGGCATTCTACCGCCCACCATTAACCTCGACGAACCCGACCCCGAGTGCGATCTGGACTACATCCCGCACAAACCAAGGGAAAAGAAGGTCGACGTCGTCATGAACAACTCCTTCGGCTTCGGGGGGCACAATGCTTGCCTCGTCGCCCGGCGTCTGGTTTAATTTCCTTTCATCGTGAAGGCCGAAATCCATCCCAAGTACGAGGAGACGACCATCTCCTGCGCCTGCGGAGCCGTCTACACCACCCGCTCCACCAAGACCCAAGTCCGCCTCGGGATCTGTGCTTCCTGTCATCCCTTCTTTACTGGCACCCAAAAGTTCGTCGACACCGCCGGTCGGGTGGAAAAGTTTCGCCGTCGCTTCACCGACGCCTCCGCCCCCTCCAAGGCCGTCAAGGCCAAGAAGCGCTCCTAGGTTCCCGCGCGGATCCGGCCTTCCGCCGCGTGCCGGCGGGATGCGCCGTCCGCCCATGCCCCTATGGATCCAGCCGACCAGCTTGCCCGCCTCGAAAAACGGCTCGCGGAACTCGACCGCGAGATGGCCGACCCGAATATCTATCGCCAAGCCGCCCGCGCCCGCGATCTCGCCCGGGAACACGCCCGGATCCGCTCCGGCACGGAAGCCGCTCGCCGCCTCCATTCCCTGATCAGCCGCCGGGAAGAAAACGCCAAGCTCCTCGCCTCCACCTCGGATGCGGAGATGCGGCAGATGGCCGAGGAAGAAGCCGCCGAACTCGCCCGCGAGGAGATCACCGCCCGCGATCAGGTCCTGCAGGCCCTCTTGCCGCCCGATCCGGATGACCACCGGGACACCATCGTGGAAATCCGCGCCGGCACCGGGGGAACGGAAGCTGCTCTTTTCGCCGGCGACCTCTTCCGGATGTACAGCCGCTACGCCGAGGGCCGGGGATGGAAACTAGAGCCCCTCGCCTCCAGCCCATCCGACCTCGGCGGCCTCAAGGAAGTCATCTTCGAACTCAGCGGTCCGGCCGTTTTCGCCGCCATGCGCCACGAAAGCGGGGTCCACCGCGTCCAACGCGTTCCCGCCACCGAGGCCCAAGGCCGGATCCACACCTCCACGGCCACCGTGGCCGTCTTGCCGGAGGCCGAAGAGGTCGATGTCCAGATCAAGCCGGAGGAGATCCGCGTCGAGGTCTGCCGTGCCGGCGGACCGGGCGGCCAAGGTGTCAATACAACCGACTCAGCCGTACAGGTCCTACACATTCCCACCGGCCTGATCGTCCGCTGCCAGGATGGAAGATCCCAACTCAAGAACCGCGAAAAGGCCATGAAGGTGCTGGCCGCCCGCCTGCTCGAACGGCGGCGGGAAGAGGAGCGCAGCAAACTGGAGAGTGCCCGGCGCCAACAGGTCGGCACCGGTGAACGAAATGAGAAGATCCGCACCTATAACTTTCCCCAGAATCGCCTCACCGACCACCGCATCGGCTTCACCTCGCACGACCTCGCCCAGGTGATGGAAGGCAAGCTGGGTGATCTCGTCGAGGCCCTCGCCGCCGATCATCTCAAGCGACGCCTAGAGGAAAACGCCCCGGCGGCATGAAGCTTCTCTCCGTTCTTGAGGCCACGACCGGTCACTTCACCAAACACGGCATTCCTTCACCCCGCCTGCAGGCGGAACTGCTCCTGGCCCACGCCCTCTCGCTCCCCCGGCTAGGACTCTACCTCCAGTTCGAACGTGACCTGAGCACTGCCGAGTTGGAGAAGCTACGCGAACTCGTTCGTCGCCGGGCGGCCCGTGAGCCGCTGCAGCACGTCACCGGCTCCGCCGGCTTCTGTGGCCTGAATCTTCGTTGCACCCCCGCCGCCCTCATCCCCCGGCCTGAGACGGAAATCCTGGTGGAGCACGCGACAAGAATTCTGGGCGAGTCATCTCCGGGACTCGTGATCGACGTCGGCACGGGCACGGGCGCGATCCCGCTGGCCTTGGCGCGCAAACACCCGTCCCATCGCTATCTCGGATTGGATATCTCTGAGGAGGCCCTCGCCTTGGCCGCAGAAAATGCGGCGGCTTCGGGTTCGGCACCACCGGCCGGAACTTCGATTACCTGGAAAAAGGGTGATCTTTTGCAAGGCATGAAAGAGACGGCCGTGCTGATCACCGCAAACCTTCCTTACCTCACGCCTTCAGAAATTGAGTCGGCCGAACCTGAGGTCCGGCACGACCCTCGGCTAGCGCTGGAGGGAGGTGCGGACGGGCTGGATCTCATCCGTCGTCTGATCCCTCCAGCCTTCCACCTGACATCTGCTCTGCTCCTGGAGTGTGGCCCGGAACAGGCGGAGCCAGTGGCGACGCTGGCCCGGGAAGCCGGATTCGCCACCGTCTCCATTCACCCTGATCTGACCTCTCGGCCAAGAATCGTGGAGGCGCACCGCGCCTGACGGGACCAGAGAAAAACCCCTTTGCGTCACCCTCCCCTTTCCCCGAAAATCACCTCTTCATGAAACGAGCCATCTACCCCGGTACTTTTGATCCGATCACCCTGGGTCACCTGGACGTGCTGGCCCGGGCGGTGAGAATTTTTGATGAGGTCCTGATTGCAGTGGCGGAAGACAGCGGCAAGGATGCCACCTTCAATGTGGCCGAGCGCGTGCAGCTCATTCAAGAGTGCCTTGGCAAAGAACCTTGGGCAGAGCGGGTCCGCGTGGCCTCTTTTCAGGGGCTGTTGGTCGAGTTTGCCCGCAAGGAGGAGGCTGTGGCGGTGATCCGCGGCCTGCGGGCGGTGTCGGATTTCGAATATGAATTCCAGCTCGCTCTGACCAACCGGCGCCTGCACCCGGAACTGGAGTCCGTCTTCCTCATGCCCCGGGAAACCCTCTCGTTCCTCAGCTCCAATTTGGTCCGCGAATTGGCGCGCCTGGGAGCACCCCTGGATGAGTTTGTCTCCCCGGCCGTGGTCCAAGCCTTGCGGAAAAAGTTCGGCAAAAAATGAAGATCGATCCCCGCCAAATCCCGGAGAGCGGACTCGATCTCAAAGGATCCCTCCCGGTGGCAGACTATGGCATTCCTACTGAGGGCATCACCGACTGGAACACCATCGAATACGCCCTCCATGCCATCCGCACCGGTTCGGAAATCACGGTGACTGGCACTTTAGGGGCATCTTTTCAGATTCAGTGCGCCCGCTGCCTCGATCCCATCCCTTGGAAACTGGAAATCAAGGACTTCTGTCAGATTTTAAGCGTTCCGGAGGAGGCCGTGGCTGACTTGACTCCCCTGATCCGGGAGGACATCATCCTAGCCCTCCCGCTCGCAGCCCGCTGTGAGTTGGACAGCGGCGGTCGGTGTCCGCGCTCGGGGCGAGTCTTTGCTCCCGGCAAGGACGACTTCGCTGAAAAAAGAAGGGCCACGGTCTGGCGGGATCTGGACCGGCTCAAAACGGAGAACTGAAACCATGGGTGTTCCGAAAAGAAAAACGTCGAAGATGCGGATGCGGATGCGGAAGTTCACGCACCGCCGTTCCCTGCCCCAGCTCCGCCGCGACAAGGCTGGCCAACCCCATCTCCCCCACGTGGTGGATCCGGCCACGGGCCGTTACCGCGATCGCCAGGTCCTGACTATCGAGACCCCCGCGGCCTGATCCGGCCCCCTCGCGGTCCCGCGAGAAACCTTTCATGAAAATAGCGCTCGATGCGATGGGGGGTGATTTCGCCCCTGAACGCCCGGTCGCGGCGGCGGTGGAAGCCCTTGCCCACTTTCCCCAGATCGAAAAAATCCTGCTGTTTGGCAAGGAGCCGGAAATCCGGGCGGAATTGAAAAAACTCGGCCAGGAAAAGCCGAATGCCCGCCTCGAAATTCACCATTGCGGGGCGATCCTCCTGTCGAATCCCTCCGGCGCAAAAAAAACAACTCCATCCTCCGCTGCATCGAGTCCGTCCGGGACGAACAGGCCGACGCCGCCGTTTCGGCCGGTCACACCGGGGCGATGGTCGCAGCCGCCACCATCCGGCTCCGTACGCTCCCCGGCATCAGTCGACCCGGCATCGCCACCATCATGCCGACAGAAACCAACCTCTTCATCCTGATCGATGCTGGCGCCAACATTGATGCTCGTCCGGAGCATCTTCTCGACTACGCGCTGATGGGTTCCGTCTTTTCCGAGGAGATCCTCGGCTATAAGAAGCCGCGGGTCGGTCTGCTCTCCATTGGCTCCGAGGACGCCAAGGGCAATACCCTGACCAAAGACGCCTTCAAGCTCCTTTCCGATGCTCCCATCAATTTCGTCGGAAACATCGAGGGCCGCGACCTGTTCGAGCGTCCGGTGGAAGTGGTCGTCTGTGAAGGCTTCGTCGGCAACGTGGTGCTGAAAACCGGCGAGAGTATCGCCACTGCCATTTTTCACTGGCTGGCTCACGAAATCAAAAAGACGCCTTTCCGGATGTTGGGAGCCTGGCTGGCACGGAATGCTTTCCGCGCCATCAAGAAAAAGACCAACTACGAGGAATATGGCGGCTCCCTCCTGCTGGGCGTCAACGGGATCACCGTCATTGCCCACGGCAGCTCCACGGTGAAGGCGATCCGCAATGCGATCCGCGAAGCCGTGGAGGCCATCGATCACGGGGTTAACAACCGGATCATCCGCGCTGCCGAGATCGCGGGAGCCCACAAGGAGTCCAAAGCCGATGCCGTCGCAGCCTGATTCCGGCCTCAGGGTGGCCGGGACGGGCGTTTATCTTCCCGCCCG
>JBEANM010000067.1:0-5757 GCA_041165425.1 Verrucomicrobiota bacterium | reverse complement strand
GCCTGGGCCTTGGCTTTCAGGGAGGTGCGCAGGGTGGGGGAGACATGGAGGTCGATCTCGCCTTTGACGGAAAGGACCAGCACACCTTTATCGGTTTTTTCCAGAATCTCCATGGAGGTAGAATCATAAAAGCAAGGGATCGGTTTGCCCAAGATGAAAGAGGGACTTTTGCGCTGGTCGTGGGGATGGATTGGGTAGATTGTTGACCCCCGTGAACCTTTTGAGTTTTTTCCGTCTCCCCCCTTTAGATCCGAAGCTCAAGGTGGTCGGGGCGACCGCCATTTTTAAGGACTGCACCCGCCAAGAGCTGGAGGTTCTGAAGCTCTACTTGCACGAACGGCACTATTTGGCCGGGGAAATTGTGTTTGATGAGGGAGAAGAGGGAGAGGGCGTGTATATTGTGATTTCCGGCAAATTCAGCGCCACCCGCAAGGGCTTGCTGAAAAAGAAGAAGCTCGGAGAGATTCATCCCGGCGAGTGTTTTGGGGAGATTGCCCTGCTGGAGGCGACCCCGCGGTTGGCCACGGTGGTGGCGGAGGAGTCTTCCGTGGTGCTGGCCATGTTTCGGCCGGAACTTCAGCGGTTAGCCGAGGCCCGGCCCCGTCTGGGATTCAAGGTGGCCGAGCAGGTGGCCCGGCTGATCTCGAGCCGTCTCCGGCGGTTGGTGGAGGGGTCGGCCGAGCCGCACATTCTTTCGTAAGCCTTGAGCGAGGAAATCCGCCTTCCCAGTCAGCGTAGCTTGGAGCACCCGGTTATCTGGGTGGGAGTGATCGCCGCCACGCTGGGCTCCATTGTTCTGCTGAATCACATTGCCTGGTTGGCCCTGCCGTTGATTTTGGCGGTGGTGCTGTACTACCTGGTGCAGCCGTTCCTTACCCAGTTGCAGCATTGGGGTGTGGCCCCCAACCAGTCTCTCGTGATCTTTCTTTTTTTAGCTTCGATCGTCTGTGGTATTGCCGCCCTGACCGTTCTCCCGGCGATGTTGAACTCCCTGTCCCAGTTTCAAAACCAGCTGCCGGAGACCATGCAGCGGCTGACCAAAATCGCCTCGGACTCCCTGCTGGCGCTGGAAAACCGTCTGCCCTTGGCCAAGCGGGCCGGCTTGGCGGCCGGCCTGGAGGCGAGGATCGATTTTTTTGCCCAAGGCAAGGGCACCCAATTTGCCGGCGACGCGGCACTTTTCGCCTTCAAATGGCTGCCGAGTCTCCTGCTCGTCCCCTTCCTGACCTTTTTCTTTCTGCGCGATGGAACGGCCTTTCATCGTTTGGTGATGCGGGCGGTGCCGAACGCCTTCTTTGAAAAAACCCTGCTCCTCTTTGACCGGATGGACCGGCAGATGCGCGCTTACTTCCGGGGCATGTTTTGGCTGACCGTGATGGACACGATCACGCTGGGTTTGGGTCTGTGGTTGCTGGGTCTGGGCCAGGGAATTTTTACTTTTCAACATGCGATGCTTCTTGGGCTGGTTTGTGCGGTCTTTGCCTGGGTGCCGTATGTGGGTACGGCGGTCGGCGGCGTCATCGCGGTCTGCGTCTGCGCCCTGCACGCACCGCAATCGCCCCAACTTCTTTTCGGCGTAGTCCTGCTGTTTTTGGGTGTCCGGCTGTTGGACGAGTTTGTCTACACGCCGATGACGGTGGGCCGGGCCCTGCAGGTTCATCCTTTGGTCACGGTGATGATGATTTTTGCCGGGGGAATGCTTGGCGGAGTTTATGGACTGCTGCTCGCGTTGCCTTTACTGGGAATTTTCACCGTTCTGGGCCAGATGTTCGGGGAAGTCTGGTTTGATCCCCGTCTCCGCGCTCGGCATACCGCCCGCAACCTTCTCGAAAAACGCCTGGCCTCCAACGACTTAGATATTTAAATCCGCGCGTTTGCCGGGGTCGCAAGCTTGCCCCCTTGCGGGCCCTTCGGCACAATGACCTGATGGCCAAAACCAAAGCCCGTAAATCTTCGCGCAACCGCTCTTCTTCCTCCATCCGCCGGGATGTCCGGGGGGTGATCGCGGACGCTGAGCAACTTCTTCATGCCACGGCCGGGGAATTGGGAGATAAGGCCAAAGAGGTGCGCAAGGAGCTGACGCGTAAGATCGAGGCCGCAAAGGAAAGATTCCAGAACCTGGAGGATGTGAAAGAAGCGGCGGAGGAAGGTCTCAAGGAAGTCGATCAGGTGATCCGCAAGCATCCTTATGAGTCCGTGGGCGCCGCTCTGGTGGCCGGCCTGATTCTCGGTGCGTTGCTCAATCGCCGCTGAGGCATTTCCATGATTGCCGCGCTGCGTGACCTGGCTCTGACCTCCGTCAAATTGGTGGAGGAACGGCTGCGCCTGTTAGGGGCGGAATTGCAGGAGGAAAAATGGCGGGCCGTGGAGGCTGTGCTCTGGCTGGCGATTGCGCTTGTGCTCGGAGCCCTCTCCCTTTTGGTGGCCTCGCTGGCCGTGGTGCTTTCCGTGTGGCCGGATCCGCAGGCGCGGGTTCTTGCTTTGGTCGGCCTGGCGATTCTTTACGGCGCCGGCGCCCTCTTTGCCTTTCTCCGCATGCGCAAGCGCACCCTCGGGGAAGGCATGCCGTTCGCCGACACCGTCGCCGAATTTCAGAGGGACCGGGAATGGTTGAGCTCCAAGCGCTGAAGCAGGCGCGGGAAGCGCGCCTGGCCTGTGCCGCCTCCGCCCGCCGGGCCGGCTGGGAGTTTCGCCGTGCCGTCGGGCAATTGTCCGACGTCGGACGCTGGATCGACGAGGGGGAAAAAGTTCTTCGGTTCAGCAGCCAATGGGCGGGGCTGGGCCTGGCCGCCGTGCAGCTGTTTTCCGGAGGCCGGGCCGGCAAAAGCGTCGTGGGGCGCTTGGCCGGAAAACTTTTTGCCGGCTCCAAACTTCTTCATTTGATTCTTCGGGCTGTGGAAGGCCGCCGTTCCTGAGCGGCGGCAAACTAGTTTCATGAGAATTGTCGTTAAAATCGGCAGCAGCCTGTTGGCCTCCCCGGCCGGAGGGTTGGCGATGGCGCGGCTGCGCGGTTGGGCCGGACAAATGGCCCGCCTCCGCCGCTCTGGTCATGAAGTCATCCTGGTGAGCTCGGGAGCGATCCGCGCCGGCATGCAGGCCTTGCGGATGAAGAAACGTCCCTCGTCCCGTCCGGAGCTCCAGGCGTGTGCCACGATCGGCCAACCTCTGTTGATGCGCGCGTATGCGGACGCCTTGGCGCCGCATCGGCTGCTCGCCGCCCAGATCCTTTTGACCTCATGGGATCTCGATAGCCGGCGAATCTATGCCAACACCCGCTCCACCCTGCAGACCCTCTTGCGGCAGAAACGGGCGGTGCCGGTGTTTAACGAGAACGACGCGTTGTCCTTCGAGGAGATTGCGTTGCTCAATGCCTTCGGGGACAACGACCGCCTTTCCGCCCATGTGGCGATTCTAGCCCGGGCAGACCGGTTAGTGATCCTGACGGACGCCCCCGGCCTGATGAGCCGTCCGGACGGTGGCGGTCAGCTGATCCGGCGGGTCCGTAAAATTGACGATCGGGTGTTGGCCTGTGCCGGCGGCGCTGGCAGTGCCGGTTCGGTTGGCGGCATGCGCTCCAAGCTCGAGGCTGCCCGCATCGCCCTGTCCCGGGGGGTGCCGGTGCTGATCGCCGATGGGCGTCGCAAACATGTCCTGCTCGAGTCCGTGAAATCCTCCGCGCCGGGCACCTGGATCGCCCGATGAGTGCGGTGCGGGAGCTGGCCCTCCGGGCCAAGGAGGCGGCGCGTCGACTGGCGGTTCTCTCTACCGATGAAAAGAATGCCTTGTTGCTGGCGATGGCGGACGAACTCGGGACGCGCAAAAAGGAGATTTTGGAGGCCAACCGGCGGGACGTGGACGCGGGCAAGGCGGCCGGCTTGACCGGGGCATTGTTAGATCGTCTGGAACTGACGGACAAACGTTTCGCGGAAATGACGGAGGGGGTGCGGCAGGTGGCGCGATTGCCGGATCCTGTGGGTGAGGTAGTGCGGAAATGGAAACGGCCCAACGGCCTGGAAATCGCCAAGATCCGCGTGCCGATCGGCCTCATCGGGATTATTTACGAGTCTCGTCCGAACGTGACGGTGGACAGCGCGGTCCTTTGCCTGAAGACCGGCAATGCGGTCCTTTTGCGCGGGGGGCGGGAGGCGCGGCACAGCAACCGAGCTTTGGCTTTGGTCTTGGGAGAGGCGGCCCGGAAAAAGAAGCTGCCGGCCGAGGTGGTCTCGCTCGTGGAGGATGAAAGCCGGGAAAGCATCCCCGAGATGTGCCGTCTCGACGGCATCCTCGATCTGCTGATTCCCCGGGGAGGCCATGGACTGATCCAGACCGTGCTGGAGCACGCCCGGGTGCCGGTGATCAAACATTTCCACGGAGTTTGTCATGTGTTTGTCCACCGGGCGGCCAACCCCGCGATGGCTGAGGCCATTGTGGTCAACTCCAAGTGTCAGCGTCCCGCCACCTGCAACGCGGCCGAAACCCTGCTGGTGGACCGGGACGGAGCGGAAAAAATTCTGCCCCGGTTGGTCCAGGCCCTGAAGGCCAAGGGGGTGAAGCTGTTCGGGGACGAAGCGGCGGCCCAAGCCGCGGGGGAAAAGTTTTCTCCGCCGGCCAACTGGGAGACGGAGTATCTCGATCTCACCATGGCCATTCGGGTGGTCGACGGTCTCGACGGGGCGTTGGATCATCTGGCCCGTCACGGCAGCCACCACTCCGATGCCATTGTCACGGAGGACCGGGCGGTGGCGGAACGTTTCCTGCGGGAAGCAGACTCTGCTGCGGTCTACTGGAATGCTTCCACGCGCTTCACTGACGGCGGCGAGTTTGGTTTTGGGGCGGAGATCGGCATCAGCACGGACAAGATCCATGCCCGGGGCCCGATGGGACTGGAGGAGCTGACCTCGTATAAGTACGTGGTGACCGGCCACGGTCAGCTGCGGGAGTGAGCTCCGCGCCCATCCCGCTCTTTCCGGATCTGCCTTCTCCGGATGCGAAGCCCCGGCCGGGCGGCTTGAGCGGGCCGCGGGTGGCGGCCCGGGGAAAGTTTCTTTTCTCCGGGGACGCGAAATTTTTCCTGCAGGGCGTGACGTACGGTCCGTTCCGAGATGGGGACGATCACCTCGGGAATCCGGCGAAAGCCGCCCGGGACTTTCGTTTGATGGCGGCGGCGGGCTTCAACACCGTCCGGGTGTATCACCCGCCCCCGCGCTGGTTTCTGGATCAAGCCGCCGAACACGGACTCCGCGTGATGGTGACGGTTCCTTGGCAGCGGCGGGTGCTGTTTCTGGATGACGGTGCTGTGCGGAAAGAAATTCGCGCCAGTGTCCGTCGTGCCGCGAAGGCGCATGCCGGCCATCCCGCGATTCTGGGTTATTATGTGGATAACGAGATCCCGCCGGATCTGGTCCGTTGGTACGGCCCCCAGCGCGTCGAAACCTTCCTCGATTCCCTCGCGCGGATTGTGAAAGACGAAGACGCGGGCGCTTTGGCGGCCTACGCCAATTTTCCCCCGACGGAGTATCTCCTGCCCAAGGAGACGGATTTCCTCTCCTACAATGTGTACCTCCACCGCGGCCCCGACCTGCGGGCTTACCTGTCCCGTCTGCAGAATCTGGCCGAGGAGCGGCCCTTGGTTTTGGGAGAGTTCGGGATGGACACGATTCGGCACGCGGAAGAGGAGCAGGCGGATCTTTTGGAGCTTCATTGGGATGAGGTGTTCCGTGGCGGCTTGGCTGGAACGATTCTCTTTTCGTGGACGGA
>JBEANM010000066.1:0-6153 GCA_041165425.1 Verrucomicrobiota bacterium | reverse complement strand
TGCTAGCGGCACCGGCGGCGGATTCGCGGGTGCCGGAGCGGGCGCAGGTTGGGCATTGGCAACATTTCCCCCACCTCCGGCTCCGGGGCCGGGGCCAGCCGCCGTGTCGATATCCAGATTGTCTCCCGCTGGGGGCTTTCCTCCGGCGCGCTCCTCCCGGCGGTTCACGATCCGCATGTCCTTTTCATCGATCCGCGGCGATCCGACGAGAACGTCTCCGTCTTCTTTGACCGCCACCACCTCCAACTCCAGCTTCTCAAGCTTGCCCTCCTTGACCGCAGCCTGCTGCACCTCGATGGTTTTCTCGATTTTTTTCATCGAGGGCAGCTCCGTTTTGAATTCACGGATCAGCGGGGCGGTCTCGACGATTTTTTTCACGTCTACATCGAACACCTGAATGGCCTCCGCCTTCGCCGCCGGCCTGGGGGAACCAGATTCCGGTTCCGGAGCCGGGGGCGGTCCGCCGGCGTTGGCCTTCTCCGCCGTCTTTACGGTGGCCGAACCCACCGAGGCGGCCTGCCCGGGACGAATCTCCTTCACAACCGTTCCGCCGCCGCCGTTGGGCACGGTGACCTTCAAGGTCCCGCTTCCCTCCAGCATGACGAACATGACCCCGCCCGAAGCATCGCGGCTGGCCAAGAAGGTGGTGCCCGAGACGGCTCCGGTAACACCCCCGCAATCCACCACGGCTCCACCCTTACCGGGTGGGGTGTTCACCAAAACACTTCCCTGCTCGAGTTTCACCAAGCGCTCCTTGGACTGGAAAGAGAACTGGGTGTTGGCCCCCATCCGCGTGATGGAGGAATCGGCAAAGGTCAGTTCCGCCATGGAAGCCGCCGCGGTGGAGACCTTGGACTTTTCCTGAATTTTCTCGCTGACCTTGGCGGGGGCCGATCCCGTGCCCGGGTCGTGCTCCACCATGTTCTTGATAGTGGTGATCTCCGCTTCTTTAAACTCGGCCGCCGCCATCCCCCATGAACAAAGGGCAAGCAAGAGAACGGAAAATGCCTTGAAGACGCGCATACGACTCTTAATTCGACCGATCAGAGGAGCCAAAAGTTCAAAGAAACCTTCGTTGAAACGAAGAATTTTCAATAGGCTTTAAATATATCCTAAAGTATTAAAGGTCAATGCCTTTTAAATGAATGTTCTTATTCAAATAGATAGCCGCAAGGGTTGTCCAAGCACACAAGATGTTGTCCTCAATATGTTTATGTTAGGTCTGCCAAGTCTCCTAAGCCATGGAGGCTTACCTAGAGGCAGGCCCCCCCACCCCCTTGAACTATGGCTTAACCTTCCACGGATCTGGCCACCTCCCACCAGAATCCGGAGGCAGCGGCCGACAAAATGGCCAGTTCGGGCAGATACCAAGACACCCCAAGGCTGAGTCCGGCACATCCGGCCGCAGCCATGGCCGCAAGAAGCGCCCACGGACTACGCATGGACGGCGACTGGCCGCCACGCCAGCTCCAGTTCCAGCCGTTCCCGCAGCGCTGCCAGGGTATCCAGACCCCGGGCCACCGCCCCGGCCGATTCCCCACAATGAACGCAGCGTCCCCGGGCGGCTTCATAATCCGCCCGGTTCGTGTCTTCCCCGCATCTCCGACAATGAATCAATGTTTCCATGGTTCCTCCTTTTTTCTTGCATGATGGGAAGTGGGGTAGGACATTAGGAGTCCTATGAAGAAAAAAGTTCTCTCTTTGCCGGGCGGTCACAGCCGCCCTCCCTTGGAACGGATGCAGCGCCTGCACGATCTCCTCACGAACGAGCGTCCCGTGAACTGCCAGCAGTTGGGCCGGGAATTCGAGGTTTCCTACAAGACGATCCAGCGCGATCTGGACTTCATGCGCGACCGGTTGAATCTGCCGATCGAGTACGATGCCGCGAAATACACGTTCCGGTACGCCGAGCCCGTCGAGGCCTTTCCCTTGCTCCAGGTCAGCGAAGGGGAGATTCTTGCCCTGTTCGTCGCCCAAAAGGTCCTGGCCCAGTACCGTGGCACTCCTTTTGAAAAGACGCTGGCGAGTGCCTTTCAAAAACTGACCGGCGCATTGAAGGAGGAGGTCACCTTCAACCTCGGCGAGTGGGGCGCCGACTATTCCTTTCGCGTGACGGGGGCGTCCGCCGCCGACGTGGAGACCTTCCGCCTGCTGGCCCGGGCGATCGTCCAGCGGCAGGAAGTGTCGTTTGCCTACCGTTCCTTAAAGGCCTCGACCCCTGAGACACGGACTGTCCACCCCTATCATTTGGCCAATGTCGACAATGCCTGGTATCTCCTCGCCCATGACCCGCAACGCGGGCAACTGCGCACCTTTGCCCTCGCCCGGATCCGCCTTCCCCGGGCCACGGGCAAAACCTTCGACCGACCCCGGAACTTTTCCGCAGAGAAGGAGTTGAAGACAGGCTTTGGCGTCTTCGGGGGCACTGGAAAACATCGGGTCCGAGTCCGCTTTGACGCCTTTGCCGCCCGGTTAGTGAGGGAACGGGACTGGCATCCCAGCCAAAAAATCCGGGATTTGCGGGGTGGCGAAATCGAACTGGAAATGACCCTCGGTGCCCTGGAAGAAATCGAACGCTGGATCCTCAGCTGGGGAGAACATGCCAAGGTTCTCGAACCCAAAAACCTGGTCGATTCTGTCCGTCAACGGATCCTACGAACGAGCAAGGGTTACCGATAGTTTTAACGATTTTTTATATATATTGTATTGGGTAATTTTTTTAATCTATATATTGTTTTGAAAACTGCCTCCTCATATGAATTGAGGTGGTGGAAAAGACTTTTCGTTGTCCATTCCCGGGCCGATGGAGTGTGTCCAAGCGGTGGTGCTTTTTTGGCATTTTCCTGTTAGCCGGGCTCGGGTGTGGGGAAGTCACCGCCCAGACATTTCAGCCAGCGGTCTCCCAGCAAGCGGTGACTGATGCTGCAGCCCAGCAAGAAAGAGATCGTCAAAAACAGCAGGCCTTGGGCGGGAAGCCCAGCGAGGAGGAGCCCGCCCAAGCCACCGCCGTGGCGGAAGATCTCGGTTCCGTCCAACTGTTGCGAGAACAGCCAGCCCTACCTTTCGCGAGACTACGAGCCGATCAGACCTACAGTTGGCTCTCCAACGCGAATTACGCCGAATCCTCCGCTAACGTGGTGGCAGCTTGGCAGGCCGTCTCATCGCTGGAAGCGGCCTGGGCTCCCACCTTCACCACCATGCCTGGATACGACACCTTTTTTCCGGAAGCGGGTGTGCGCGCCTCGTTTTTCAACTACTTCAGCCAGGAGGAGCCTTCCCAAACCAACAACTCTCTCGGTAACTATGACGTGGGCCTAGCCCAGGATTTCGTCCTCGCCAACCTGTTCCTGCGGGGCACCCGCCAAGTCACCGACGAACTGAGTGTGGGCCTCTCCTTCGACTACTACGGCTACTTTTATCTCAACACCCCCGAGGACCGATCCACCGTCACCGGCACCGTCGATACGGACAGCAACTTTCTCAACGAATACGCTTTTGCCTACTCAGCCAACTACTTTCATCCTTTCACCGACCAACACGCCGTGGCGGTCAATTGGCGGGCTTCTTACGTTTTCGCCGACCCCACCTACTACACCCGGACCGATAACACCCTCACCGGCTCTTATTTTGTTTCGCTTTCCGATAAGATCAGCCTCAGCCCTTTTGCCTCTTACCGGCTGGCTTACTACACCGATGCGCAAAGCGCACCGCCCGGCTTTGACGGCGACAACAACACGCAGAACGGTTTCTACCGGCGCCTCGATCAGCAGTACACGCTCGGGCTGGGCCTGACCTTCGCCCTCACCCCGGAACTCACCACCGGTCTCAACTTCAACTACTCCAAAAGCGACAGTACGAGCCGCATTGTGGAGACTGGGGACTTCACGAACCTGACCGCTGGCGCCAACTGGTCCATGACCTATAAATTTTCCGACAAGGAGTTTGTCGTCGCCGAGCCGTCCGCCTGCCTCGGCCCCTACGTTCGCACGGACCTCGGCTTCGGTTTCGTCAACAACTTGACCAGCTCCCAAACGCTTTCCGGAACCGTCCTGCCGGGCGTGACCGGAACCCTCTCGAACCCCTCCCTCTCCGTGAATCCCGGGGTAAAGTTCGACGTTTCCCCAGGCTATAACTTCAACGACTGGCTGGGGGCGGAGTTCACCGCCGGAATTCTTTACAACGGGCTCGACAGCCTGAGCGGAAGCGGCACCGTCACCACCGCCGAGGGCACGGAAATCGTGGGCAGCGGCGGCCTAAGCCTGACGGGGCGCTACCTGCAGGTCCCGGCTCTCGTTTCCGCGGTCTTCCGCTGGCCGGGCCAAGGCCGCTGGAAACCTTTTCTCTCTACCGGATTCGGCATGGCCTACTCCCAGCTCCAGATCACCCAGATCGACGACTCCCAGACCTCCGACGAAATGGCCCAACAATTCTCCCCCGCCTTTCAGGTGGGCACAGGCTTCCTTTGGCAGGTTTCGGACACGGTGGACTTCGATGTCATGTACAAGCTCCTCGGCTTGGTCAGCCCGGAATACTCCTCCCTCCAGCCCGGCGTGGTGCTCTCCAACTCGTTTCAATTCGGCATCAACATCCGGTTTTAGCGCGGGCCCCATTCTCCGCCTCTTGGGCACAGGAGAAACTTCGGGGCCGGGTGGAGTCTTCTTCGACTAAATTATGTCTTCATCCGCTTTTTTCTCTTAAACTGTCCTTTCATGACATCTTCCGCCCTGACCGCCCGCGTGGTCATGCTCAACTCCCGTCTGCGGGGTGGCGGCACCGATACCCAGTGTCTGGCTCTCGCCCACGGCTTGGCCGCCCAAGGTTGGGAGGTCGATTTGGCCGGCCCGGAATCGGCAAATCTTTCCTCCCAAGCCCCCTCCCTCCAGTCCCTCCCGAAATTCCGTCCACTCCAAGTTCTGGCCCTGGCCGGAATTCTGCGCCGTTCGCGCGCCCGGATTGTCCATGCCCACCACGGGGATGACTACTGGACCGCCCTCTTGGCGGCGCGATTGGTGCAGCCCAAACCCTTGGTCGTCTTTTCCCGCCACCTCGCCAAAAGCCCCCGCTCGCCCCTCAGTCGCAAACATCTGTTCGCCCAAGCGGATGCCGTCATTGCCGTTTCCCGATTTGTGGCCGAGGTGCTGACCCGAGGCCACCGGGATCCGGCCTCTCCGGTGGCCGAACGCCACCACCGCCCCCCCTGTCGGATCGATTCACGAAAACTTCACGTCATCCATACCGGGATCGACACCAAATTTTTTCGCCCCCGGGACCGGGCCTTCACCGAGGCCGCCCGCCGGACGCTGGGCCTCGCTTCCGGCGAAACTGTTTTCGGCGTGGTCGGAGGCTTTGACCTGCCCGTCGGCAAAGGACAACGGGTTTTTCTGCGGGCCGCCCGGGATGTGGTCCGGCGACTACCCAAATCAAAATTTCTCCTCGCAGGCACCGGGACCATGGCCGACATTTTGGCCGAGGATATCCGGCACCACGGTCTCGCAGGCCGGGCCATGCTCATCGGCCACCACGCCGACCCTGTCGCCCTCCACCATGCGCTCGATATCCTGGTGCACCCGCAAATCGCCACGGAAGCTTTTCCCTCGGTGGTGCTGGAAGCTCATGCCTGCGGCCGCCCGGTCATCGCTTCCCGCCTCGACGGGATTCCGGAGGCATGGGGCCGACCCGGGAGAACTGGCCGCCACCATGATCGGACAAGCGGAACACCCCGCTCCCACCGAGCCGGAGCGTGCCGCCGCTCATGCCCACGTCGAAAACGAAGCCTCCCTCCCCGTCCAAGCCCGTAAGGTTGCGGATCTGTACCGCCGCCTCATGGCAAAGTAGGGCGTTAGCCGTTTGCTTTTTTCCGCCTTCCCCTTTCCACTTGCCCCATCCTCGGCTTGAGCCTCATTGGATTTTCCCTCAACCTTTCCATTCATGCCCATTCACGACTCCATTCTCGGTACCGTCGGAAGAACACCTCTGGTGAAACTCCAACGGGTCACCGCCGGCCTGCCCGCCACCCTCGCCCTCAAGTGCGAGTTTTTTAACCCACTCGGCAGTGTCAAAGACCGGATCGGCGCGGCGATGATCGCGGCCGGGGAAAAGGAGGGCAAACTCACGCCCAAGACCACCATCATCGAACCCACCTCGGGCAACACC
>JBEANM010000065.1:0-5893 GCA_041165425.1 Verrucomicrobiota bacterium | reverse complement strand
GGGGTCAGCATGGGACCCACGGCGATCGCAGCCAAAAGAACCACAAACGGAGCCAGAATCCATAATGGGGGGGCCGCCCCTAAATCCATGACCGCGAAAAGCATCTTGCTTGGATGCAGAGGGTTAATAAGGGGGTCAAGCGGAACTGATTCTTGGCTCCCAGCCTTGCCCTTGTCGGGAGTCCGCCTACCTTCAAGCCCATGGCTGGGACCGTCACAGGGGCAATGGGTTACAACTCCAAAGTGGAGGGAAATATTGTCCTTACCACTTTGGATGCCGCGGTTAACTGGATGCGGAAAAATTCCCTCTGGCCAATGCCCATGGGGTTAGCCTGTTGCGCCATTGAGCTGATGGCCTCGGCCTCCTCCCGATTCGATATTGCCCGTTTCGGCGCTGAGGTGATGCGGTTCTCTCCCCGGCAGTCGGACCTGATGATTGTGGCCGGCACCGTCACCTACAAGATGGCGTTGGCCACCAAACGAATCTGGGACCAGATGGCGGAACCGAAGTGGTGTATTGCCATGGGGGCCTGCGCCAGTACCGGGGGGATGTACCGAAGTTACGCCGTGCTCCAGGGGATCGACCACCTCATTCCCGTCGATGTCTACGTTTCCGGTTGTCCGCCGCGGCCCGAGGCGGTGTTGGAAGCACTGATGAAGTTGCAGGACAAAATTGCCCGCAGTCGCGGGGTCGTGCTCAACCAAAAACAGGCGGCATGAGCGAAGCCGCGGCCGACGCCACAGCGGATCTCATTTCCGCGGTGAAGATCCTGCCTGAATTTCGGGGCGAGTCTTCCTGGGAGGTTCCCCGAGAACGCCTCTTGGAACTGATGTTAGCCCTGAAAAAGGAGGGCATGACCTATCTCGTTGACCTCACGGCCGTGGACAACCAAGGCGAGGATCCCCGGTTTGAAGTAGTGTATGAACTTTGCGATCTCTCCGCCCGCCGTCATCTTCGGGTCAAAACCCGTGTAGGGGAAGGGGAGGCTGTCCCTTCGGTTTGCTCCGTCTGGAAAGGGGCGGACTGGCATGAGCGGGAGGCTTGGGACATGGTCGGCGTGAAATTTTCCGGGCACCCCGATCTGCGCCGGATTTTGATGTGGGATGGATATCCCCATCACCCCCTGCGCAAGGATTTCCCGCTGGAGGGATTACCGACGGAGATGCCCGACATCGCCTTCACCGCCAAAGCCCCGCTCGAAGGCGGGCCGTTTGTGACGAGCCCGGCGCCTTTTTCTCATGAACGTGAGCCGCGGGCGCATCCGGCAGAGGAGAGGAGCCTGTGAGCACGGCCACCACCACGATGGAGTTCGGAGATCCCATGGCTCGGACCGCCGAGATGGCCCCGCAGCTCGATGTCGGCGAAAAGCTCGTCCTGAATATCGGCCCCTCCCATCCCAGCACCCACGGGGTTCTTCGTCTGGTTCTCGAGCTGGATGGCGAGGTGATCACCAAGGCCGATACGGACGTGGGATACCTCCATCGGGGCGATGAAAAAATCGCCGAAAACATGACCTGGAACCAGTTTGTGCCCTACACGGACCGTCTCGATTATCTGGCGCCCTTAGCCAATAACGTCGCGTACGCCTGTGCTGTCGAAAAGTTGATGGGCTATGAGCTTCCCCCTCGGGCCAAGGTCACCCGGGTGATTTGCTGCGAACTGGCGCGGATCTCCGCTCATCTCCTGGGGCTTGGGGCCTTCGCCATGGATGTGGGAGCGATGACGATGTTTCTCTACACCTTCACGGAGCGGGAAAAGATCTATAACCTGATCGAGCTTCTGACCGGGGCCCGTTTCACCACCAGCTTTACCCGCGTCGGAGGGCAGACCCGTGATCTCCCGCCAGGCTTTCTGGAAGGGGTGAAAGAGTTTAGCGAGCAGTTTGTTGGGCGATTGGACGAGTTTGGCAAAATGCTCAACCGGAACCGGATTTTTGTGGATCGCACGAAAGATGTCGGGGTGATTTCGGCGGAGATGGCTCTGGAGTTTGGCCTCACCGGGCCCAATCTGCGCGGGTCTGGCAACGACTACGATGTGCGAAAATATTTCCCCTACCTTGGGTATGAAAAATATGACTTCGAGGTTCCCGTGGGCCAGACCGGCGACTGTTATGACCGTTTTGCCGTCCGGATGGAGGAGATGCGGCAAAGCGTGAAGATTCTTCTCCAGGCGGTGGCGAACATGCCGGGGGGAGCTTGGATGGTGGACGATCCCAAGAATGTCCTCCCACCTAAAGACAAGGTGCTGACCAAAATGGAGGAGTTGATCCACCAGTTCCTGGTCGTCACCCAAGGGCCGGACGCTCCGGTCGGCGAGGTCTATTTCGGGGCGGAAAACCCCAAGGGAGAGCTCGGTTTCTACCTGAACAGCCGGGGAGGCGGAGTGCCCCACCGTCTCAAGATCCGCGCCCCGTCTTTTTGTAATCTAGGGATTCTCAACACCCTTTTGCCGGGGCACACCGTAAGCGATGTCCCAGCGGTCCTGGGGAGCATCGATTTCGTTATGGGAGAGTGCGACCGATGAGCACTCCTCTTGAGGCCGGCACCGAAAACTGTGCGGGACCGGAAAAAGGGGAGATTCCCTCTGCACTGGCGGCAAAAGCCGATGAAATCGTGAAACAGTACCCTGCATCCCAAAGGAGCGCGGTGCTTCCGCTCCTGCACCTCTGGCAGGAACAGTTCGGATATATCGGGCCGCGCGGGGTCGAGTGGATTGCCCAAAAGCTGGACTTGCAGGAAATCCAGGTGCTCGAGTTGGTAACTTTCTATCCTTGGTTTCGGCAACAACCTTACGGACGTTTTCATTTCCGGGTCTGTCGGACCTTGCCATGCGCCTTGGGCGGAGCCGGCAAGACCTTTGCGGCGCTGGAAAAGTTGCTCGGCGTCAAGGGGGATCCCCATCACGGGGCCTTGGTCAGTGAAGATGGAAAATTTTCCCTGGAATACGCGGAGTGCCTGGCGTCCTGCGGAACGGCGCCGGTGATTCTCTGTAACGATGACTTCCATGAAAAAGTGGATGAGGCGCGCGCGACCGAACTGGTCGCGGCGTGTAAGTAGGGCGGCTATGGCAGCAAAAGAACGGCGCCTGATTCTGAAATATGTGGATGCACCCGGCTACACCCCGGATATCGCTTGTTACCGCAAACACGGGGGTTACGAGGTTCTTAAGAAGGGGCTTACTCAGGGCGCAAACGCCATCCGAGATGAGGTGAAGAAGAGTCAGCTCAGGGGCCGGGGAGGTGCCGGCTTCTCCACCGGAATGAAGTGGAGCTTCATTGATCCCGCTAAGGTCACCAAACCGATTTATCTCATCTGCAATGCGGACGAATCGGAGCCCGGCACGTTCAAGGATCGGCAGATCATTCACAAGGATCCGCACCAACTTCTTGAGGGGATGATCCTCAGCTGCTTCGCCAACGGGGTGAAGCTGGCCTACCTCTACATTCGCTGTGAGTTCACCACGGGCTGGAAAATCCTGGAAAAGGCCATTGCCGAGGCCAAGGCCGCTGGCTTCCTCGGGAAAAACATCCTGAACAGCGGCTATGATCTGGAGATTCATGTCCATCGCGGTGCCGGAGCCTATATCTGCGGTGAAGAAACCGGACTGATTGAATCCTTGGAGGGGAAGCGGGCGTATCCGCGGATCAAGCCGCCTTATTTCCCTGCGGTGCTGGGGCTTTATATGTGTCCGACCATCGTCAACAACGTGGAGACCCTTTGCAACGTGAAGCACATCGTGGAAATGGGGGGTGAGGCCTTCGCTAAAATTGGGAGGCCCAACAACACTGGCACCCGCATTCTTTGCGTCAGCGGGGATGTGGTGAGGCCGGGATATTACGAATTTGAGTGTGGGGCTCTCACCCTGGGAGAGCTCTTGCAGGACGTCTGCGGTGGGATCCGCGGCGGGAACCGCCTGAAGGCGGTCATTCCAGGGGGATCATCGGCCAAGGTCCTGCGTGCCGGGGAGGTGTATAAGTTCAAGCGAAAGGCCCCGGACGGCACGATGGTCGACCAGGAAATGAAACTGGAGGATATCCCGCTGGACTTTGACTCCTTGGCGGCGGCCGGAAGTATGGCGGGTTCCGGTGGAATCATCGTGATGGATCACAAGCGGGACATGGTGGAGTGCCTGGCCAATATTGCCGGGTTTTACGCCCATGAATCCTGCGGGCAGTGCACGCCTTGCCGGGAAGGGGTGCTTTGGATGAAGAAAATTTTGGCCCGGATCTCCGAGGGCCATGGTCGGGATGCGGATCCTGAACTCCTTAAGGATGTTGCAGACAAGATCGCCGGGCGCACGATCTGTGCCTTTGGCGAGGCGGCGGCTTGGCCGGTGCAAAGCTTTCTCGCGAAGTTTAAAGAGGAGTTCAATATGCGGATTCGCCGAAATGGCACGGCGGCCAAAAACGACGTGGTTTCCCTCATTCACTGATCTTCATGAGCACCCCTGCCAAGCACCCGATCAACCCCTGGAACCACGATGTGGCGAAGGATGAGAACGATCTGATCGACGTACAGGTAGACGGTCAGTGGGTGAAGATGCCGCGGGGCCTCAATGTGGTGGAGGTGGCGCACCGGATGCAAAAATTCATCCCGCACTACTGTTACCATCCAAAGCTCTCCGTGGTGGGGAATTGCCGGATGTGCTTGTTTGAGATGGGCACCCCGAAGATGGGGCCGGATCGGCAGCCGGTTCTGGGAAAAGATGGAAAGCCGGAAATCGCCTGGATGCCCCGGCCCCAGATCGGATGCGCCACTGGCATCACTCCCGGGATGGGGATTCGCACGGATTCGCCCCTGGTGAAGGACTGTCGCAACGGGGTGATGGAGTTTCTTCTTATCAACCACCCGCTCGACTGCCCGATCTGCGATCAGGCGGGGGAGTGTAAGTTGCAGGAGTATTCGGTGGAGTACGGCACTGGCGGCAGCCGTTTTGTGGAAGACAAGGTCAAGAAGCCGAAAAATGTCGACCTCGGAGAGCGGATCGTCCTGGACGACGAGCGCTGCATTCTCTGCTCCCGCTGTGTCCGGTTTTCCAGCGAGCTGACCCAGGACAATGTTCTCGGGTTTGTGAACCGGGGGAGCCACAGCACGCTGACGGCTTATCCAGGCAAGAGCTTCGACAACGAATACTCCCTCAACACGGTCGACATCTGCCCCGTGGGCGCACTCACCAGTAAAGATTTCCGTTTTCAGATGCGTGTCTGGTTCCTGAAAGAGACCAAGAGCCTCTGCGCCAGTTGCGGAACCGGCTGCAACGTCACGATCGGGTCACGAGAGGGGAAAGTTTACCGAATGACTCCGCGGGAAAACGAATCCGTGAACTCCCACTGGATGTGCGATCATGGTCGGCTTAATTTTCACTACCTAGAGGCCAAGGACCGGTTGCAGCAGCCGCTCTTGCGGGCAGCGGGGGAGCAATTCCCGAGCCCGTGGGTCGATGCTCTGAACTGTGCGGCTGAAGGCTTGAAAAAGGTTAAGCCGCAGGAGATTGCGGTGGTGGCATCGGCCCGCATGACGAATGAGGAGCTTTTTGTTTTGAAGCGGTTGCTGGAGGAGCTTGGGGTAAACCAAGTCGACACCGTTAACCGTCCCGGTCAGGCCGACAAGTTCCTGCGGAGCGCGGACGGCAATCCCAATACCCGTGGGGCGGAGCTGCTCGGCCTTTCCCAGGGCGGTCGCAAATTGTCCGCGTGGGGAGGGGAAATTGCCTCGGGCAAGATCAAGGCGTTGGTTGTGCTGGGCGGGGAGGATGTGGTGAAGGCCGGCATACCTGAAAATATTCTGTCTAAATTGGAGATTCTAATCGCATCGGGAATTCTGCCGAATGCCACCACCCAGGCGGCGAATGTTGTCCTGCCCGGTGCAGGCTTTGCCGAGAAGACGGGTTCCAT
>JBEANM010000064.1:0-5975 GCA_041165425.1 Verrucomicrobiota bacterium | reverse complement strand
CCGTATTTTCTCATCATCGGACCAAGCTGATGGCGGAGCCAGTCCGCGGAGAGGCCGAATTCCCGAAGGGAGTAGTGGTGGTTGCTTTTGTAATCCAGAGATTTCTTGGCGGACTGGGTAATTTTAGCGGAGGCCCGGGGACTGAGCGGAATCCGGAAGTGGCGATAGATGGAGCGGACCGTTTCCGCCGGCTTCGAAACAAGGTCCCGGTATAAAATGCGCAGGTAGCGGGAGCGATCGGCACGGCTGTCTTTTTTCTCCAGATGAAGAAACCAAGCGGCCGCGAGCTCGGCATACTCGAGGGACTCCTGACTTTTCTTGGGCAGGGAAGGGTTCACCCAACTCCAGACGGGATAAAAGACGCTGATGTGGGAGGCGATCGATTCAGCGGGGTTGCGAAGAATATTGATGACACGAGCGTCGGGGAATTCCGCGCGGAGGGAATTGACGGATCCCGAAAGCTGCGTGGCTTTCGAGAGGAGAATCTTATTCTTGCCGTGGAGATATAGATGCCGCTGCAGGCAGGAACGGTAGTAGCGCATCACGCGGCGGCGCTGGGCAGGGGGAAGGTCGTCGGCAAAGCCTGCGCCCCAAAGAAGGCGGACATAGGGGAACAGCAGATAGATGGCTTCCGTGACGAAGGTATAGACAAAAAAACCATCATCCTCCTCCGGTTGGGCGAGGCGCATTTTGTGCATGTTGTCCCAGCCCCCGAAGAAGCGGCGCTCAAACCAGGTTACCAGCAGGCCAAGGAGGCTGTCCGGATTTCGTCCCAGGGAACCGATTCCCAGGATGATCTTCTGGATGAAGATACTGGGGAAGATCGTCTGGTACATCAGCACTGGGGCGAAGGCTTCGCGATTTTGAGCCAGTAGTTTTTGCAGAAAGGTGGTGCCGCTGCGGGGTGGGGCAATGATGAAGACCGGGCGGCGAATCTCCTGGCGCCGGAAGGCGGGAAAGAAAATATGATCCAACGCCCGACCGATGGCCACCACCACCCAAAAGCAGGAGAGGAGGAGCATAAAGAAGGTCACAATCAGCCAACGGCGGAGGCGGAAGGGCTGTCCCAGGAAGGAGTGAAAAAGAGCGCGGGAAGTTAAGCCGATATTGAGATACATGGGGCGGAAAGGTGTTTTTCTAGTGGAAAAAGGGGGGCGGACAATGCAAACCACCCCTAAGGAGCACGAGCGTATGGACATCGATTTTCTCATCCGGGCGGTTGCGGAGTACCGCTACTTCGCCATGTTCGGCATCCTTTTCGTTTCGGCGATGGGGGTGCCCATTCCCGAGGAGCCCCTTTTAGTGGCCAGCGGCCTTTCGGTGGGTTGGGGAAACTCTCAATATCACCTGGCCGTGAGCGCTTGTTTGGCGGGAATTCTCGCCGGGGACATGTGGGTGTATTTCTTGGGGCGACGGGGTGGAAAGTGGTTTTTGAGCACCCGGCTTGGCTCTTGGGTCTTTTCCGAAAAACGCCAGCACCGGATTGAACATCTCTATGAAAAGCACGGGGCCAAGACGGTTTTTCTTGGGCGGTTTATCCCGGCGGTGCGGTTCGGGGTTTTCTTTTTTGCCGGCCGTCACCGGATGCCGATCCGGAAATTTTTAGGGCTCAACGCTCTCGGCGCGATGGTCTATGCGCCATTTTGGATCTGGTTGAGCGCGTTGGCGGGGGAAAAGTTTGCCCGTACCCCGGCGGCCCAGAAGGCGGCCGAGGCCTGGGTGGAGCGGGGGAGCATCCTTTTAATTGGTTTGGTGCTGGTGGTCATTGCGTTGTTGATCTGGGGGGCGGGGAAAAAGAAGCCCGAGGCCTAGACCTTCGATACTCAGGTTTTCGTTAACGTGAAGGTGAACGGTTACGGGAAGGCGGGATTTAAAAATTAGGAAATTTGGGGGTTACAGAAGATTCAGCGGGAGAAGTTCCAATCGCGGGTGGAGTAGCGTTCCTGAAAAAAGGTTTCGGCCAGCTCCTCTTCCCTGCCGGTTCTTTCTCCCGGGGTCCACGTAATCTTCAGCGCGAGGGCCAGATGTTGGGGCAGAACATCGGAGAGTTGGGGCGGCAGGGCGCCCGGCAGCAAGATGCTTCCTTGGTGTAAACAGCCCTGCTTGGTCCGGCGTTGGGCGGCACCAGCCAACTTGTTTCCCGCCGGGTCCAAAACATCCGCGGGAACCGGCTTCAGAAAACAGGAGGCGTGATCCTTTTTGGGTTGGGCAGTGGCGAGCCGACAGTCCACCCCGGCCGCCCGGAGGGCGGAGGCCACCGCGGTGTGGATGGACTGATAGGAGGGAAGAGTTCCCGCAAGGGTAAGAGGATGATCGGCAGGCAGAATCAGGGTGTAGGTCAGGTCCCGACCGTGCTCAACGAGTCCACCCCCGGTGTAGCGGCGGACGAAAGCAGAGCCCTCTGGCACCACGGAGGCCTTTTGGAAGTAACCGATCGAAACACAGGGCCCTTCCCATCCATATATCCGGAGAACGGGGGCCTCCACCTGACGCAGCAGGGATTCGTCGATTGCCATGTTGGCAAAAGCGGAAGATCGGCCATCGGCCAGCAAACGACCTCTCATCGACTTAGGGTAAGAGCAAAATCAGGCTGAAGGAAGTTAGGAGGTTGAGTTGGGCGGACGGAAAGAATAGTTTTCGGGGATGAGGCAATTTCTTGGGGTGATGACGATTTTAGCGGCGGGGTGGCTGGCGGGATGTGCGGGCACGGGGAATCGGGATGCTTCGATGGCGGTCATCCGTACCGACGTTCCGTTGAAGGAGGCGGGCCCCAATCAAGTTACCCCGGCCTCGTCCACGTTGCGCCGAGGGGACCGAGTCAGCGTCCGTCGGGTGATGGGAGATTATGCCGAAGTGGAAACGATGGATCGGCGGCGGGGATATGTCCCCGTGGGCGTTTTGGAAGAACAGTAATCCCCGGAGTTGACCCGGGCGGGTGGGATTTTAGGATTCCTCCTTACGGGGGAGTCCGGACGGCCGGGCTGAGAGTCGGGAACCAAGGTCCCGAGACCCTAAGAACCTGAAGCGGATCATGCCGCCGGAGGGAGAAAGCCGAATTCCTTTCTTCCCTTCCCATGATTTTGCGGCGGGAAGGAGGCCAGCATGAGCGGAAAGACAGCAGTTACCAAGGTCGAGGAAATGGATCCCATCGAGGGAATGAAGCGGGTGTACGTGGAAGGCTCGCGTCCCGATCTCCGCGTGCCTTTCCGTGAGATTGAGCTGCAACCGACGCGCCTGCCGGATGGGCGGCTCCAGGCGAACGATCCGGTGAGGGTGTACGACACCAGTGGACCGTGGGGGGATCCCGATTTCGCGGCGGATGTGCGGCACGGTCTGCCGGCGGTGCGGGCGGCGTGGATCGAGGAGCGGGGGGACACGGAGACTTATGACGGCCGAAAGATTCGCCCGGAGGACAACGGATTGCGCCACGGCCAAGGAGCCGGTCAGGAGGAGTTTCCCGGCGGAAGAAGGCAACCGCGCCGGGCCCGGCAAGGATCCGTTTCCCAGCTGCACTATGCCCGCCAGGGAAAGATCACGCCGGAAATGGAATTTATCGCGATCCGCGAAAACATGAAGCTGCAGTCCGCCCGAGAAGCGGTGGAGATGACGGCGAAGGGTCCCCGGGACCAGTTGCGGTTTCAGCATCTGGGCCAAGCCTGGGGAGCCGCGATCCCCCGGGAGATCACGCCGGAGTTTGTGCGGGAGGAGGTGGCGCGGGGCCGGGCGATTATTCCGGCCAACATCAACCATCCGGAACTGGAGCCGATGATCATCGGGCGGAACTTCCTGGTGAAGATCAACGCCAACATCGGTAACAGCGCGGTAGCCTCCTCGATTGAAGAAGAGGTGGAGAAGCTTCGTTGGGCGATCCGTTGGGGTGCTGACACGGTGATGGACCTTTCGACTGGGAAAAATATCCATCGGACGCGGGAGTGGATCCTGCGCAACTCCCCGGTGCCGATCGGCACCGTACCCATCTACCAGGCGTTAGAAAAAGTGGGGGGCAAGGCGGAGGAGCTGACCTGGGAAATTTTCCGCGACACGCTCATTGAGCAGGCCGAGCAGGGGGTCGACTATTTTACGATTCACGCCGGCGTCCTGCTGCGGTTCATTCCGCTGACGGCGCGGAGAATGACGGGGATCGTCAGTCGCGGCGGTTCCATCATGGCCAAGTGGTGTTTGGCGCATCACCGGGAGAATTTCCTGTGGACCCATTGGGATGAGATCTGCGAGATCATGGCGGCCTACGACATCAGTTTTTCGATCGGAGACGGGTTGAGACCGGGTTCGTTAGCGGATGCCAACGACGAAGCGCAGTTCGGTGAGCTCAAGGCCCAAGGGGATCTGACGAAGCGGGCGTGGGAGCGCGGCGTGCAGGTGATGAACGAGGGGCCCGGTCACGTCCCGATGCATCTCATCCAGGAAAACATGGAGAAACAGCTGGAGTGGTGTCATGAGGCGCCGTTCTACACCTTGGGACCGCTGACCACGGACATTGCCCCGGGATACGATCACATCACCTCGGCCATCGGGGCGGCGATGATCGGCTGGTACGGCTGTGCGATGCTTTGTTATGTCACGCCGAAGGAACATTTGGGCCTGCCGAACCGTGATGACGTCAAGGCAGGGGTGATCGCCTACAAAATTGCGGCGCATGCGGCTGATCTGGCGAAGGGGCATCCGGCGGCGCAGTACCGGGATAACGCCCTGTCCAAGGCACGGTTTGAGTTCCGCTGGCGGGATCAGTTCAACCTGGGACTCGACCCGGTCACGGCGCGGGCCTTCCACGACGAAACCCTGCCGCAAGAGGGGGCCAAGAGCGCCCACTTCTGCTCGATGTGCGGACCGCAGTTCTGTTCCATGAAGATCACGGAGGACGTGCGGAAATACGCGGCCGAGCAGGGAGTAAGAGAGGAAGAGGCCCTGCAGGCGGGAATGGAGCAGAAGTCGAAAGAGTTCGTCCGGAAAGGGGCGGAGGTTTACGCCAAGAGCTGATCAGCGACCGAGTTTGAGAATGGCCTGAAAAAGATTCGGCGCTACCGGCATGACGGAGAGCCGGGACTGGCGAAGCAGGAGAAGATCGCGGAAACGGGGATCGGCTTTGAGTTGGTCCAGGGTCACGGGAGTTAGGAGGGGGCGATCCGCGGTCAGCTCGACGGAGGTCCAGTCTTCGCCTTGGGGTGCGGTGGGGTCGGGAAAAGCGGGGCGGGAGACCTTGGCGGTTCCGACCACGGCCCGTTCGTCGACGCTGTGGTAGTAAAGGACCTGGTCGCCCTTTTTCATTTGGCGAAGAAAATTACGGGCCTGATAGTTGCGAACCCCGTCCCAGACCACCTTCTTTTCCTGAAGAAAGCGCGAAAAGGGGTAGGTGGAGGGTTCTTGTTTGACCAACCAGTGGTTCATTTTGCCCAAAATAGCTTTTTGGCGGGCAAAGGGGAGTTGGAAGATGGGAGATCGGGGATGGAAGATGGGGAAAATTTCATTATTCTGGCTGGATGCACCGGATACAGAGAAAGGGCGGAAAGATGTACGTGGAAGGGGTCAGCCTGGAGGCGCTGGCAGACCGCCACGGCACGCCGCTTTATGTCTATTCCGCAGGGACGATCCTCGACCATTACCGGCGGCTGCGCGGGGTGTTGCGGGCGATCGATCCGTTGGTTTGCTACTCGGTCAAGGCAAACAGCAATCTGGCGATTTTGAGTCTGCTGGCACGGGCCGGGAGCGGGTTCGACGTGGTCAGCGGCGGGGAGTTGGAACGGGTGCAGAAGGCGGGCGGCAAGCCGGCGAAGTGCGTCTTTGCGGGAGTGGGCAAGACGGAGGACGAGATCGAGGCCGGCCTCCGGGCCGGGGTGAAGGCTTTCCATGTGGAGAGCGAGGAAGAGCTGCACACGATCGCCATGGTGGCCGGACGCAAAAAGGGCCGGCGCGCGCCGGTGGCTTTGCGGGTGAACCCGGACGTGGCCGCGGGCGGGCAT